>JAISBC010000059.1 GCA_031266385.1 Holosporales bacterium | reverse complement strand
TCCACATACCGTATCCTCCATCATATTAATACCAGCATAGAATTCTTCTCTGAATATTCTGTTACTCCTCTCTACTCCACCATTATACTGAGGCCTTGCAGGAGGTAGTACTAACAGAGGGATCCTCAGTTCTCTGCAAGCTTCTTCGAATTCTGTCATAACATTCACTCCCTCCATCTACCTGTATTGATCTGATTTTATAGGGAATTTTCCCTACTAACTCTTTCAAAAACTTAGCTGCTGTACCACTTTTCGCGTTACTATAACAGTTAGCATGAATGAACTTGCTCTTTTTTTCTCTCCCAAGCTGCAAAATGCTTTACTGTTACCCCATTCTTGGTGACAGTCATGTGATCTACCTGTACGTTCTCTCCCATCTCCATATCTTTATACTCCTTGAATTTCCAGGGCTTTGCATGTCCAATGAATCTTCTCTTTCGCCTTGTTCGTAAGGCTCGAGAATTCTTCCAACACTACTCTCACTTATCTGTATATCATAATCTCTTCTGAGTAATATACATATCTTAAACTTACTTTTAATAACTCCATCCATCAAGAACCTCTTTCTCCTGTAGTAAGTAGCTCTACTGATCCCCAGAATCTTCTGTATCTTTCCGGGGGGGGGGGGGTATCCCACTCCTGTGACACTCCTCCCACTTCATGACGGATTCTCCGCATAGGATCTCATACTCTGTCTTACTTTTCTCTGGAACTACGAGACGGTATAGGTTATTAATCTTCCTGTGTAGGTAACGTACCTGCATACCATAGGCCTCCTGAAATGAAAAGTTGTTAATTCTCAAATTCTAGAGGCCTTTGGGTACGAACGGAGATATGTGCATAACTCTGCTGAGTTACACACATATTTCCGTTCACATCTCCTGCCTTTTTTGTCTCACTTCTGTTTGAACTTACTCACTCTTCGTGGTAGGTGGGTGATGGTGGTATTTTGCATTCCTCTTGCTTGGGAGGTAATTATGTGCAGCCGCTCCTAATGAATGATCGCATTAGCCGTGCATTGCGCCGGTGTTGAATTGAATCTTTGTGGTGTGCTAACCTATCTAGTGGCCGGATGTTATTTTCGGCATAGTTTTAGGTGTGTTGAGTTTTCCGATGCCCTTTCGATCTATCTGGGTTTCAAATATGCTCTCTCACACCGTTGGTTTTTAATCGGAAAGGAATGAGTTAAGCGTCATGGCTATCAATTTTACGATGCGGCAGCTATTAGAGGCCGGTGTTCATTACGGACATATCACAAGAAAATGGAACCCAAAGATGTCTCCGTACGTCTTCGGAAGTAGGGGTGGAATTCATATATTGGACCTGGAACAGACGGTCCCAATGCTGAATTATGCCCTGAATGTTATAGTCGATGTAGCCTCCAATCACGGCCGAGTGCTCTTCGTTGGAACTAAGGCTCAGGCCGCTGACAAGATAAAGGAAGCCGCCAGCAAGTGTGGCCAATATTACGTTAACCACAGGTGGCTCGGTGGGATGCTAACCAACTGGAAGACGATCCATCAGTCCATCAGGAGACTAAAATCTCTGGAGGATACGATCGCAAATCCGGTCGGATTCACGAAGAAGGAAGTCTTGAAGCTACAGCGAGAACATGGGAAGCTCGAATTGGCGTTGGGTGGTATCCGTGAAATGGGAGGGACCCCAGATCTCGTCATCATCATCGATACCCTTCGAGAGAATATCGCGGTGAAGGAGGCGATAAAACTCAGCATTCCAATTATCGCGATCGTCGATTCGAACTCGGACCCCGACGGGATTACTTATCCGATCCCAGGGAATGATGATGCCATCAAGGCCATCAACTTGTATTGTGATCTGTTCGCAAATGCCGTTCTAGAAGGGATTCAAAAGGGAATGAAAAAATCTGGGATCGACATCGGGGCGTCGGCTGATGTTACCGGCGAAGATGCGATTGCAGTTTCTGGTGATCAAGGAGAATCCGGCGAAGATCTTCACGCGTTGTCGAAGGAGTAAATTAAAAATGGAAATTTCTGCAAAATTGGTGAAAGAGCTCCGCGATAAAACTGGAGCCGGAATGATGGATTGTAAGCGAGCCCTGATCGAAATGGACGGCGACATCACGGCCGCCTCGGAGTATCTCCGCAAAAAGGGATTAATGGATGCCGCGAAGAAATCATCTCGAACGGCAGCGGATGGATTGGTCGCCCTCTCGATTTCGAGTGATCGGAAGACGGCCTCAATCATCGAGGTAAACTCAGAGACCGATTTCGTTGCTAGGAACGAGAAGTTTCAGGGTATCGTCTCGAGCATAGCAAACGTCGCCCTCGAATGCGATTCGGTCGACCAGATCTTGGAGGCCAAATTTCCGGGGGCCGACAAAACGGTCCGTGAGGAAATAGATTTACTGATCTCGGTCGTCGGCGAAAATATGAACCTGAGGAGATGCAAGAGAGTCAGCTCGAAGAACGGGGTCGTTTCGGCCTACGTACACGGGGCCATCCAGCCGGGGATGGGCAAGATCGGAGTCCTGATCTGTATCGAATGCGACGGAGAGGTATCCAGCGACCAGGCCGATGAAGTCGGCAAGAAAATTGCGATGCATATCGCGGCCGCGAATCCATCCTATCTGTGCTCAAAATGTGTCCCGCAAGAGATCATCGATAAGGAAAAAGAGATAGTCATTGCTCAGGCGAAAGACAGCGGAAAACCAGAGAATATCGCCGAAAAAATGGCCGAAGGACGGGTGAAAAAGTTTTTCGAAGAAAATGCCCTATTGGATCAAATTTTCGTCATCGACGGTAAGACGAAAGTCGCTGATTTCCTCGAAAATTTCAATAAGGAACATAATGTAAAATTTTCGATAGCATCGTTCGTCAAGTTCGTATTGGGAGAAGGCATAGAGAAGCGGGAAAGTAACTTCGCAGAGGAAGTGCGCTCGTTCATCGCTTGAGAGAGAGATCATTTATGCCATCGATCGAAAGGGTACTCGTCAAAATTTCCGGAGAAGCGATGACGGATGGCCGATCGTCTGGATTCAGTGTCGATCGTATCTCAAAGATTTGTTTGGATATTAAGGCTGTCCTCGATGCTGGGATTCGAGTATCCCTTGTCGTCGGTGGAGGAAATATCATCAGGGGACGCGATTGGTGTGATCGAGAGATTGTGAAGCTCGAGACGGCCGATGCCATGGGAATGTTATCGACGGCCATCAACGGAATCATTCTCCGGGATGTCCTCACCCACCACGGCATCGCCTCTGAAATTGTCTCGAATCTCAATTTGCCATTCGACATTTCTCATGCCAATTCATTTAATATATCTAAGATGATGGCCCAGAATAAGGTCATCATATTCGTGGGGGGGACCGGCCTCCCATACTTTTCGACAGATACCGTCGCGGTCATCGCGGCCTCGATGGCGGGGTGTGATATTCTGATGAAGGCAACTCAGGTCGACGGAATATATAGCGACGACCCGAAGATCGATAGTAAGGCTGTCCACATCCCCGAGATAACTTATCAAGACGCCATCGATCTGAGGTTAAAATTTATGGACCAGGCGGCGCTGGTCATGGCGAGTCAGCGCAATATCCCGATCTACGTCTTTTCCCTCGGTGAAACTAATTGTTTCATGAGGGCGATCAAGAGAGAAATCAAGATATCTATCGTGAAGGAATTAAATTAGGAATAGTAAAATTAAAGGATTATAAATTAATTGGAGTTATCATTACTGAAAATGAACTGGGGAGAATATATTTTTATGAAAATACTTAATAAATTTACTACCAAGAACGTTGGAAAACCAGGCTCTACAAGACGCTGGGAGCTCTGTCTGGGGGTTGTGATGCTTCTAATCAATTGCTCGCACTCCTCTCAGGTTGTATCTGTAACTGTTTCTCTATCGTCTCTGACTGAATCCTCAGAGATTCCGACTTCTAGGGGGTGGGTTTACGGACGAGCCTGGGCTGAAGCTGGCAACTTTGGCCCCCTTCGTATTCCTTCCGTTCACGATTTTGCTGAAGGATTCTGGGTGCCATCTGGGTTCGTTTGGCCAGGGGACCTTAATCTAGAGGGTGTTACTGGTTATTATCCAGGGCAGTTAACCGTGCATCTTATTGTTAATTTTACCGTTAAGACCGGAGTAGCTTTTTTTTGTGATATCGTGGAAGATATGGATTTTCGGGAGTGGATGAATGAGGCCGTGAAAGGTTATTGGTCTTTCGTGATGTCGAATCCACTTGCTCGAGCTGGTGCGATCGAGTGCCCTCTAAGTAATTTAAATGCTGCTTGGACTACTCTTATATCTGTATCCCCCGATGATTTCCCTGGAGATATTTCTGCTGAGATTGATGAGGAGAATCTTGTTAAGGTCTCTGACTATATTCTGTTGCAGGATGCTCAGAGAAAACTGTTAGCTGCCGAGCTTGGAGACAGAGATGTTGAGGTTCTCGAACTCAAGGCCTTGTTGCAGAAACACTCTACTATCCTGAAGTGGCTTGGATGTTTTGCGGGCGGAGTATCATTGTTGTCTGTGTTGCAACTATTGGGGAAGAAATTTACTCAGAATACATCTTTTTGGAAGATTAAAGGTTTATAAA
>JAISBC010000041.1 GCA_031266385.1 Holosporales bacterium | reverse complement strand
CCATCCCTAGTCTCGTCACAGGAACCCCCTTGCCCGGCTGATAGCTAGGTGCTGGAATTTTGGGGGGATATCTGCTTCGCCTGTCTCTTTGGATAGCTCGACGATTCTGGACCCGGATTACTGGCCCAGATATCGGACACTGATTGCGGCCTGAGAAGCTACATTTGTTACCATTGAATTGAATGGAGACCGCGCTAAAGTTTCTAGAGTTACTTTAACCGGCTCGAACTTGTCCTCGACCAAGCCTGAATTAAGCCTATCTATGGCCCCTCTCAGGAGTTGAATATGATCCGGAGTAATTCCCGAACTAGCGAAACTCTCTATGCTGATTGTAACTTCTTGCGGGTGACTCTGTGTCCGACCCTGTGCTGTGAGAGTGCGGATGCGGGCTGCTTCCCTATCAATGTGAGTGCATATTTCATTCATATCTCGAGCTCCTTGTGCGCAGCAATCCGTTTCAGATGTAAACCGGATTTGAATCGGTGGATAGCTCGATTGCCATGCACCATGGATGAGTTCAAACGTTTCGCATCCTTCTGTTGACCGCGCGTTGGTGCCAGTGTAGATTCCGAGAACGGCCACCATCAAACCTATTATACCTTGTTTCTTCATGATCCTAATTAAAAAAATAAACACTTCTCAATTTCGGAGAGTACATGAAAATTTTTTTGTTGTCTACAATTATTTGAACCTCCACGTTTACCACCCATATATTTAACTTTCCTTGAAGATCCACCCCCTTCATCGACGGTGCTAATCTGTGTCCATAGCGAATCCAAAGAATAATGTCTACGTTATCGTGCCATTGTGCATCTTTGGCATCAAGACATCTATTCGAAACCTCTGCACTCGAATAATGGATTAATGTAAAGCCTCGTAAACCGAGGATATGCAGAGTTTTCTATCCATCAATTGATAAGACACAAAGTGTTGAAACAATATGAAACAGTTTCTGTTATAGATCTTTTCCTCAGTAATACCTTCTCTTTCTTGATTCCTCTTGTATATCATTTCATTTGGTTTCTTAGTTCTACGACGATGTTCTAGTAAATACTTCTCTGTTTGTTGTTTGAGATCTTTACAAAGATCATCAACAAAGCAGAATAATTATATTATATACTTTCTCATGGATAAAATCTTTTTGATATCAAACTTGTTGGGATTTTAGCCTATTTTCTTTTTTTAATCCATTATTCGCGTTATTATTATTTTTCTGCGTTTCCATTTGTAATAACTGCGCCTCATAATTTGCTTTATTCGGGGTATTATAATTCTATTGTAGAATGATATCTATTATGCCATACTTTATCTTTTAAGTTTTAAATCGTTCCAAAAGGCTTTGGTTTCTGAAATTACAATTTTACGAAGGCCAACGAGGCCTATCAGATTTGGAATCGCCATTAATCCCGTCGCGATGTCCGCCAATGTAAAGACTATATCGATCTTGTAAAAAGGCCCCAGCACGACAAAAAAGAGAAATAAAATCTTGTACGGCATGACATATTTATCGCCGAATACAAATTGTGTACATTTCTCTCCATAATAATTCCATCCGATTATCGTCGTAAAGGCGAATAATATAATTCCCAGATCCACGATATACCTTCCAATCGATACGAAGCTTAATCCCGAATAAAATGACTGAGAAGTCAACTGAGCTCCTTCCAATTGGCAGGAATCCGTGAAAAGACCAGTATTGTTGCAAGATAAGATCAAGACGAGGCCGGTCATCGTGCAAACCACCACACTCAGCATTGCCCCGGCCATCGATACGAGCCCCTGCTTTACAGGGGAGGTCGTCTGGGCGGTGGCCGATGCGATCGCCGAACTACCGAGCCCAGATTCGTGTGAAAAGATTCCGCGGCTAACTCCGATGCTGGCAAGTTTTGAGACGGTAATCCCGCATCCGCTACCGAGAATCGCCTCCGGGCTAAAGGCTCCCTTAAAAATTGCCATGAATACGTCTGGAATGGCCATGAAGTTCATGGCGAGGACGATGACTGAGGCTCCTATATACAGCAACGTCATGAGCGGGACTATTTTTTCAGATACGGCGGCGATGCGCTGAAGACCGCCCAAAACGACGGCCGCCACGCTAGCAAAAATAAAAATGGTGGCAACGATTCTTGGAGAACCAAAAGACTCCAAGGCAACTGAAATCGAATTACTCTGGGCCAACGTTCCGATTCCTATCAAGGCGACCAGAATTCCACAGACCGCAAAAGTATTGGCCAAAAATTTTGAATACGGCTTTGAATGCAATCCGATCGAAATATAATACATCGGGCCACCGCACATATTACCATCCCGTCCACAGACCCTGTATTTGATCGCTAGGACACCCTCAGCGTATTTAATGGCAAAGCTCACGATAGAAGAAAGCCAGAGCCAGAAGATGACTCCTGGACCTCCGCATGTAACGGCGACCGCGATTCCAACGATATTTCCTGTTCCAACGGTCGCCGACAGGGCCGTACACAATGATGCAAAAACTGAGACGTCTCCTTCGCCTCCGTCTTTTTCGAAGACATACTTCATCGCCAATTTCAGCTTCGAAAACCCCAAAACTCCGAGCCTGCAGGAAAAATAGAAACCGGTTATCAAAATGAATCCAATTAATGGCCATCCCCAGAGGATTTCGTTGATAAAAATTATGATATTTTCAATGACTTGCATAACGACCTCCGTGTAAAACACGCATCTTTTCACTTATGGCCGCGTAAACCTTCTCCACTTCATCATCTGTTGGAGGACGCCCCAGATACACAGTAAGAAAAACCACCAGTCCCCTACCAAGAATACAAAAACGACACAACACACATCCCAGGAATTGGTATAAATCCTCCTCCCCGGCTCGTGTAAAATCTACGATATGAAAATCTCCATCATCTCCAACGATAACATTGATTCGTCCACCAGTTCCCGGAGATACCACCCTGCCACCGGACGCTTTCCGCAGGCTACTGACCTTTTTCATAAAGGCAGCAAATCTTCGAATCTCCGCATCGGCAGTTAGGCCACTTGGATTCAATGGACTGCCGGGAACCATCTTCATTATTCTATCACTAATTACTTCAGGACCAATTCCATGTTTGGATGCCAATTCGGCTAATTCTAGAGCTTTATCTGAAAGAGGATCTTGATATACTTTATATTTTGTGCCATCAACCTCAATTATCCAATAGTCACGATATCTTCGCAGAATCTTTACTTTCTCGGGATCTACGTCCAGTTTTTCCGCTACTTCCTTCCGAACTATAGCATCTGTGAGTTTCGCAGATTCCACATGGGAAATCCCGAGAGACAGCATCATACAGGTAGCGACTACTCTTATCCCAGTAAAAACCATCTCCGGAAATCCTAGCATATTATGGCTGCTCATCCGCTGAGGTTAACATAATCTTAAGCGCAGTTAAATACACTCATTGTGATAAATTTTTTAAATTCTCCGGAGTTTAACGTCTTGATCGATGATGTCGTTCTAGATTGGTTTTGCTTAATAAATACTAAGGGAGTTGGTCCAAAGACATTCTGGGCATTAATGCGGGCATACAAGACGGCGAAGGAATCTCTGAAACATGTATCCAACCCGTTCCCGAGAAATACGGCCGAAAAAATACTGCGCTCGGTGGACTGTAATATAATTCTTGCGAACGAAAATACATTTCCGAAGGGATTGAAAAGATCCTGCTTTTGTCCACCGATATTATATTATAGAGGTAATAAATCAATATTAGAAAAGAAAAAGATAGCGATCATCGGGGCCAGGAATGCCTCACTCAGCGGTATGTCGATCGCCAAAAATCTAGCCTCAAAACTATCGGATAAATTCGCGATAATATCCGGATTGGCAAAAGGAATTGATACGAATGCTCATATTGGATCTCTGGAAATACCAGAAGACGAGGCAGCAATCGCCGTCCTTCCAACCGGAATCAATAAAGTTTATCCCAAAGAAAATAAGGATCTTTGTGAGAAAATTGCGAAACATGGACTATTGCTGACAGAAGTTACTCCGTGCTCCGGCCCAGATCTCGGGATGTTTCAGGCTCGAAACAGAATTGTTTCTCTCCTGGCCGACGGGATGATCATAATCGAAGCCGCCGCCAAATCTGGAACATTGGCGACGGCGAAGGCGGCCCTCGATGTCGGATGCGAGGTGATGGTCGTTCCAGGGTCTCCCGTCGATCCGAGATCCTTTGGATCGAATTTGCTGATCAAAAATGGGGCGACTTTAATTCAGAATCATTTGGACGTTCTCGATGTGTTGCAGTTCGATGAAAATTTTGAACGACCAGAAATTCCAGACCAAACTATAACAACCATCGATGATGAAAAAAATACCAATAGCCTTAAAGATAGAGTCCTGTCATTGTTATCGACAAAGGCGGTTTCTCTCGATGAAATTGCATACCATACCAATCTGTCGATCCCGAAATTATTATGCATCATATCTGAACTAGAAATTTCTGGAAAAATAGTAAAACACGCGACGAATGAGGTATCGTTGGCGTGAGCGAAACAACCTCATCAGCCCTTCGAATCCAAAAAGATGGTGATACTCCACAACGTGGACACCGGAAAAGGGTTTTTCAGAAATTAACGAAACATGGATATACATCATTTCTTGACTATGAAATCGTCGAGATGATGCTATTTCTGATATTCAAAAGAAAAGATACGAAACCTCTGGCCAAAATACTGATAGAAAAATTCGGGACAATCGATAAGATCCTGGAAGCTCCCTATGAAAGTTTGATGAATATTCCAGGAATCGGAGAAAATGCCGTAAATACTTTCAAAGTTATCGATGCCATCGTCAAGTCTTCACTCCAAAGCAGAATAATAAAAAAGAGTGTTATTGAATGCTTCGATGATGTTCTGAAGTACTGTAAGGTAAACATGAAAAACCTCACATCAGAGGAATTTAGGATCATCCTCTTAAATGGAATAAATGAAATCATTTGTGATGAAATCGTGCAGAAAGGAAGCATCGATTCTGTCGATGTCTCACCGAGGGAAATCTTGAAATTGTGCATAGAAAAAGGCGCAAAAGGGTTTATTCTCGTCCACAATCATCCGAGCGGAGACCCAACTCCATCCGTAAACGATGTATATACGACGAAACGCATACAAGAAGCCGCCAATGTATTTAATATAACTCTTTATGATCACATTATCATAGGAATGGATAAATACGTTTCTTTTAGAAATTTAAAAATAATTAAAGAATAACGTCTGGAGTTCTACAGATCCTTCAGCCACAAAAAAGCTATCAATATTAACTTAAAATTAAGAATAATTTCATAGAATCCCCATAAGAAACCGAAATGTATCACAGTAAAGAAGAGTTATTGGGGGAGATAGTGGCCATTATTAGAAATAGAAAATTTTCGACTGCTCGGATTTTTCAGATGCCAATGATCATGGCTGCTCTGTCTCTAGTTTCGCCCGGATTTTCCGCCACACAGACGCCTCAGAGCGATCCGATGGAATTAACCGGAGCTGCTGCTATTACTGCAATTCAGGATCAAGGTCAGAATTTGCAGGCTTCACCAGCTGGCTCCGCAGCGAGTCCTGGAAATCCCACTAATCCGTCGACACCTCCAGAAAATCCTCAACAAAATCCGACATCCTTTGTGCGTTCAAGTGGCGAGGTTTTCATGGCTCCTGCGGAAATGAAATTTCCATTTGGTACGGGAATTTATTACATAACGCAGAACCCAGAAGATCCGGAGATCCCGAATATCTTGAACAAAATAAATGCGGCATTTGCGGATGGACTACCATCCACAAGCCTCGCTGAACGACAAGCAGCGGTTCAGACGACGACGCCTGGGCAGCAAACATTAATTATAATAGGTCCTGATGGTCAACCAGTTCCAGGACGGCAACAAGTAATTACAAGCCCTGATGGACAGCAGATACCTGGACAGCAAGTTCCTCCTCCTTATGGTCAGGCAGTTCCAGGACAGCAACCATTAGTTACAAGCCCTAATGGACAGCAGATACCTGGACAACAATTGCCTCCTGGACAAACAGAACTTTATGGGCAACCAGCTCCTCCCTATGGTCAGGCA
>JAISBC010000019.1 GCA_031266385.1 Holosporales bacterium | reverse complement strand
GTTTAAGATAGTAGCGGATAGGTATAGGAATAGAAGGAAGAGGTTTGGGTTGAGGTTTAATCTCATAGCTGGGATTTATAATTATGAGGTAGGGATATGAGATTCGAAAGAGGTCTATTGTTTTAGAAGAATATGTACCAGGTTTGATAAGACAGCTTCTTCTTATATTTCATGGTGGTATATAGCCTCTTTTTTCATATTATTGAGGTGAATCTATTTTCCCTAACAGGGCCTAATCATGTGTAGCATCTTTTTGTCTCCATCAAAACTATGTTTGGAGCTGAAGTTTCTTAATCCATTCCTGAAAGAGTTTTTGAAATTCTTGAGGATCTAATGCTCTAAAGAATCTTCGATAAGTATCATCACTTGGTATTCCATTTTTATACGGCAAAATAGTCATCAATAAATCTACTTGTGAATTCCCATAGTCTACAACATCTTGCCAGCCTTCTGCTCCACATATACATGCACATAAGGTTACGAGTAGTATCTCAGAAACTTTATGTAATTGGTTTTTACTAGATCTAGGATCTTTTAGACTACTAAAACTATCTATGAAACCTTCTAATCCTGTTTTCTTCATTCTTCTCTTCACTGTTTTGAAAAACCGCAGAGAGTTTCCCAGTTTCTACAGGTTTTTTAAACATTTTTCATGAGGTGGCCCTGATATAAATTCACGTTCTCCTTTTCCTGGCTGGATGTTATGTGTTATCCTGCCGAGGATTGGTTTTCTAGATAATTTTTTTTATGATAGAGAACAACGAAAATCAATTCAGGAATGGCGTGGGAATGGTCCTCATAAACCGCGACAATAGGGTATTTGCCGGAAAGAGGACCATGACCAATACTAAGATGGTTTCCTGGTTCCTGAAAAAACCGTGGCAGATGCCGCAGGGTGGAATCGAATCTAATGAAGAGCCAATAGATGCGGCCATGAGAGAGCTTTCCGAAGAAATCGGTACCAATAACGTCGAGGTAATTGCCGAGACCGAAAATTGGCTGGAGTATATCCTCCCCAAGCAACTCCGACGGCGCAACAGCACGATGATGGGGCAGAGGCAGAAATGGTTCCTGATGAGATTCCTGGGCCAAGATTCAGATTTCGATTTAAATACTACCGGTCATAAGGAATTTGACGTATGGAGATGGATGCATTTCCAGAATATCATTAGGTTGTCAGTGCATTTTAAAAGGCAACTATATATCGAGGTATTTCGGCAATTCCGGCAATATCTCATAAATCAGGAATGACGTAACTCCTCCGAAAAATCCGAATCTAAGAGATTACATTATGGATGGCCTGTATGAGTCTCGTTTTGCTCTGAGTGTGCAGAGAAACCCATATCTCCCTTCGGCCAAGCGGATCCAATTCTCAACAATCGATACCGTTCTTCATCAGCTTGAGGCCGAGTATGATCATTAAGGAGCTGGGAACAAAAAATCTTCACACCCCTGAGAATGGCTACTTCATGAAAAGTGTTTAAAAAACAGTCAGACACTAGGTGATTCTTTCGAATCCTCGACTATTTTAATCCAGGGTTGGATTTAGTATAATCCAGGATATAAGCTATTTTTGCAGATTCTCTCGGCGCAGATTTGTATAAATTTCCCAACGAAATATTCGAGGCCATCGATGCCGAGAAGAGCAAGCCGCTATTGATCATCGGGCGCGCGGGGACCGGGAAGACGACCCTAATCAAGGAGATTCTGCAGGATCAAAATATCCGGCAGGTCGTCCTGGCCCCCACGGGAATCGCCGCCCTTCAGGCCGGTGGACAAACCATCCATTCTTTCTTCAAAATTCCGCCGGGATTAAACGAGCTTCGAGATCTGCCTCCAATTTATGGACGCCAGGCATTACTCATCCAAAGCATCGACCGGATCATCATCGATGAAATCTCGATGGTAAGGGCCGATCTAATCGATACCATCGATTTCACGCTACGAAGGACAAGGAAAAAAGATCCTCCCTTCGGCGGTGTTCAAATCATAATGGTCGGGGATTTTTACCAGCTTCCTCCGGTCGTAGGTAACGATGAGCGAAATGCCTTCGATAAATTGTATGAAAATCGATATATTTTTTCATCCAAAATTATTCAGGAAATTGATATTAAAATAATAGAATTAACTGAAGTTTTTAGACAACGTGATAAAAAGTTCATCGAAATTTTGGGCAATATCAGAGATGGGAAAGATATTCGCGAAAGCATAGCATTCTTGAATGAAAAGTGCGTGCGGAACCATGGATCCGGGGAAATACCCCTGCTACTAACGGCTCATAACGCCACGGCCGATGCATATAATTTATCAAAACTAAGAGAATTGCCAGAAGAACTTCGAGAGTATCAAGGTAAAATCGATGGTGATTTTAATATCGCAAAAAATAAATTACCTGCCCCAGAATTATTGCAGCTCAAAATTGGGGCGAGAGTCATGATGACGAAGAATGATAATTCTCAGTTTAGATGGGTAAATGGCAGCCTGGGAACCGTCACGGAATTGACATCGAGTGGTATTTGCGTTCGGATAGATCGTAGTACCCAAGTCTGCGAAGTTAGTCGGAGTAAATGGGAACGAAATACCTACGTCCTTAATCCGATCGACAATAAGATCGAAAAACAAACCGTCGGGAAATATACGCAGTTTCCGATCCAGTTGGCGTGGGCTAGCACGATTCATAAGGCTCAGGGATTGACCCTGGACGATGTTCGAATCGATCTGAGCACAGGGCATTTTGAATGCGGACAGACATATGTCGCGTTGTCGAGGGCAACCTCGCTGGAGGGATTGTCATTTACCCATCCGTTGTCCGAGGCCGATATAATCGTCGATCGTAATCTATCGAGGTTTATATCGAATTTTTTAAAAAAATGGGAGGAATGACGAGTGATTAGAAGGATGTTCGATTGGCTCTTTCCACGATGCTGCCGTGTCTGCCGAGCCGAAATACCTGCGGACGCCGTATTCTGCGCAAAATGTTTTTCTGAGATCATTTTTATTGATGCTCCGATCTGCTCACGCTGCGGCAAAATGCTCCCGGTACCGCTTCCATCTGAAGATTCTCAGCTCTGCCCAGTCTGCTCGGGAAATGATGAGATATGTTTTGACGTTAGTCGATCCCTGTTGTTATACAACAATTTCTCGCGCCGTATCATATTTCAGGTGAAAAGGAAGGCTGATGTCGGGGTCGTGAGGGACTGTGTCAGAATGCTCGCAATGAGATATAACCAGATCATCAATACGGCAGATCTTATAATACCGGTCCCATCTCACTGGAGTCGGAATCTGATACGAGGATATAATCCGCCGAGCCTAATAGCTCGAGAATTATCGAAACTTTTCGATATACCAACAGATGATTGGTGTTTGAAACGGATCAGAAGGACGGAGTATCAAGGTAATAAAACGGTCGCAGAGCGGGTAGCCAATGTGAAATCAGCTTTTTCATGTGATCGAAGGGATCTGATGGATAAACGAATTCTCCTCGTCGACGATGTCAGGACGACCGGGGCGACTCTGAACGAATGTTCCAAAAGCCTGAAAGCAGCCGGCGCATCGTTGGTGTCATGTATCACCCTCGCATCGACTAGTATCGAAGGTGAAAGAGTATAAACATTGTGCAAAATCTCCATAAATTGAGGCCAATATAATTGGGGATCATTGGATCTGTAGACCAGAAACGATCTTTCTAGTAAACTGATAGGATACAGGTTTGTTAATTTCAGATGGTTTTTTTTGGTGTTCGCGATTAGGTTCTTAGAAAAAGTTGGGCAAGTTTTTATATCATTTTTGAATGCAATCGGGGAGGTTTGGATATTTTTATTTAACAGCCTAATGGCGGGAATCAGACCTCCTTACTATTGGAAACAGATTGCCCAGCAATCTTTGCAGATAGGATATTTTTCGCTGCCGGTCGTCGGGATGACGGCATTATTCACAGGAATCGCAATGGCCCTCCAGTGCTATGTAGGGTTTTCGGAATTTACGGCCGAGGCCGCTATCCCGTCGGTCGTAATGATCGCGATGACTCGGGAGCTTGGCCCAGTCTTGACGGCGTTGATGGTAGCCGGCCGTCTCGGCGCCTCCATGACCGCTGAAATTGGGACGATGAGGGTGACAGAGCAAATCGATGCCCTCACTACGTTATCGGTAAATTCTCACAAATACCTCGTTTTCCCGCGTTTGTTAACGGGGAGCCTTTTGCTGCCTTTCCTGGTATTCGTTGATGATGTTATCGGGATATTGGGAGGATATATAGTTGGAGTGTATTATCTCGGATTTAATTCATCGAATTATATTCATAATACCTTCTCAAGCATGAGTACATGGGACGTGATTTCGGGGCTACTTAAGGGGGCCGCCTTCGGATTCACGATTTGTCTTATGGGGTGTTATCATGGATATGCCTCCCAGAGGGGTGCTGAAGGAGTAGGTCGTGCGACGACGAATTCAGTCGTTGCATCTTCGATACTCATTCTCCTCTTAGACTGTATCTTAACTTTCGTTTTATTCTGATCGTGAGGACTAATACATGAGTTACGTAATAGAAGTTGAAAATTTAGCGAAATCATTTGGGAAGAAGGCCGTTTTACGAGGCGTTTCCTTAAAAATGCAGGCCGGAGAATCATTTGTAGTTATCGGAGGGTCTGGAACCGGGAAGTCTGTCCTCATCAAATGTATCCTGAGATTATTGGACATCGATTCTGGAATTGTCCGCATTAACGGGAAGAATATTCACGATTTGCCGCAATCCCAAATGCTGAAGACTCTTTTGAAATGTGGAGTGCTATACCAGGGTGGAGCTTTATTCGATAGTCTCAATGTTATAGATAACGTTTCCTTTGGGTTGGTATACGGGTACGGACGTTCAACTAAGGAAGCCTATAAAATTGCGATCGAAAAATTGGAGGCCGTCGATTTGGACGAAAAGATTGCCTACACCTTTCCGGCCGAATTATCGGGCGGGATGAAGAAAAGGGTCGCCTTGGCTCGGGCGATCGCTACTGATCCTGATATCATATTTTTTGATGAACCGACGACTGGCCTCGATCCGATCACGAGCGGAACGATTAATGAACTTATCGTCAAATGTACGAAGGAAATGGGGATATCGGCCCTATCGATAACCCACGACATTAATAGTCTAAAATTTATTAGCGATAGGGTCGGTTTGTTGCATGAGGGTCGTATTATCTGGGAGGGAACGAAAGATGAGCTGATGACGACCGATGATCCATACGTTCAGCAGTTTATTACTGGATCTCCGATCGGCCCATTTACACATCCTTATATATGTGGATGATGACTTAGAGATGAAATCCGATGGATGCAATAATCACGATTTGTACAACTGATCTTAACGATATGGATTATGCATCAAGTGTTGATTATACCTTCTGTTATTCCATGAGATGGCTCTGAGCGCTACATATCCTTACGGCGCAAAGATATTTTAAAAATGATAAAAATTTTTCATATTTATTAACTAATGGTTAACTTTTTTCGCATAGCATTCCATATGGCAAGGATGTCAGATCTGGAAAAAGGCACATGGCGAAAAGGGGAGCCGCTTTACTCGGCATCATCGCGGTTATTGGCTTGGGGATTGTGATATATCAATATCACATGCGGGGAGGCAAGGAGACCGTCGAGAAACTGAGCGAGAAAGGGGATGCCATGCTCCTACATTCTGACATCCTCAGGAAAATCACCGAATCAAACGAAACGATTAGCGGAATCTCCCCGGAGATAGCTACGGCAGAATTAGAGGCTAGGGGAGGGATGCCCTCTGAAGCAGATTCTGCTCCCGTCGTCTTGGAGAAATTACCTCTCGGAATTTTGGTGATGATCGCCAGATCTCCAACATCTATCGCTGGAATTCAACCCAAAGACGCATACCACGAAATAGTTAACCGAACGATTGGTCTGAATATCGATGACGTCGATCATTTAAGTCGGCAAGAAATGCTGGAAGCTCTGCACAACTATAATGAGAAAAAAGAAATAGAAAAGTGGGCCAAAAACGAAGATGGGGAAGCCGTTAAGAAATTCTTGGATGAAGAATCTACCAAGGATCCAAGTGCAGCGGCTAACTTCGTTAAGGCCCTAACTGATCAAAATCCGGAACTAGCCAAAACGTTCATGGATCGGTATGCTGCCACTCCACAAGATGATCGCCTGGATAGCACAAATGAAGATAAGGGGTACGATGAAGTGATTAAGGCAAGAGAGAAGATGCAACAGTGAAAATGTAGTCATCGAAATCTCAAAGCAATCTGTGTTAAATATATCCATTATAGGAATAAAATTCAGGGAAGACTCTCAGGAAAATACAGTTGCAAAGGCGCTATCAGCAAAAACATCGAACAAAATTATAAATGGTATCGACAGGTACAAGGAGATTTTCCTGAATAAAAGATCAGTAGTTTGCCCAACAGGGTAATCATCCAAAGTAACGTTTCAGAAGATAAATTAACACTTGCGACTAAGCGATTTTGTATGCTAGAATAGTAGACATAGCGGAGGTTGTAGCTCTGCGAAGAGAGTATTAGTTTCAGTGTGTCCTATGGGAGAATATATAATGGTATATAACAGCACTCGACGCCGCACGAGAAGAGATTGGATAACAGGAAGGGTAGGGATAGCAATAATGGCGTTGTCAATCAACGCCTTAGAGGTCACCATCACTTGGGCAAGCGAAGCTCCAGCTCCAGAAGCTCCAGCTCCAGAATCATCATCTCAGCGACAACTAGCATCAGCAGCACAGTCCGAATCAGCTTCAGTAGTAGAACAGGAAAGGATTATGCCGGCAACCTTGTCAGAATTTGCACAAACATATCCTTTCACTAGTAAAGTACTTAGCGAGACGATACGACAATTAGAGGAGTCTTTTCGACGCCCATTCGTCGATCGTGTGCCGGGTCCTACATTAACAAGCGCAGAGAGATTAACTCAAGCAATTGTCCCAGCAGTAATAGAATACTTAGGGCCACAGATAACCCAAGCAGTGGGCGGTGAACAGGCACTGGAAGAGTTGTTCAAAGCAGAGGTGGCAGGGTTCCTTCTAAGAGGCTCGTCCCGAGATGAAGACAGGGCAGCTCTCGAGTCAATTAGGGAGATATTCCCGCATTATCATGACACCGAAGTCACAGAAGCCGCGGATGACATACTGACCCAATTCATCCCAGACGGGCCAGAACCAGGCGCGATGATTGCGGCCATCCCCCGGACACTGACTGTAGAGGGCCTGGCACAAATGCTCTACGAAATAAACCTTCTAATGGCAAGACGACATCTAGAACTAGTCCGCCCTGGTCAGACGCAAGAACTCGCCACACTGTTGACGTATTCCAAGTCCAAGAACAGGTTCCCAACAAGCTGCCCACAGATGAGGTTAAACAGAGGATGGTCTAGTCTGAAACGCCTCCCGGAAGGATTTAATCCGGTTGGCTCCGAGGAAATGCTACCCCGCATCAAAGCAGCAGCTCTAAAAGTCGCCACAAGCACTCCACCCCTGACAGTATTAAATAGGATTGCCGAAAACGAGGAAGTAAAGCTAGCCTTTTTCAATTGTTTAAGAAGAGACCTAGATGAAGATCGCCTATCCCCCCGGCAGGTCGCACATTTG
This sequence comes from Holosporales bacterium, assembly GCA_031266385.1. Classification (GTDB taxonomy): domain Bacteria; phylum Pseudomonadota; class Alphaproteobacteria; order RUG11792; family RUG11792; genus JAIRNI01. The sequence continues at coordinate 5,321 of JAISBC010000019.1, read as the reverse complement.
ATAAGCTTCCTCAAAGCCCTAGATCGGGTAGAAATCCTATCCAACACTCTCCCCGAAGACTTGAGCACTTTTTTCACCCGGATCAGAGTACAGGCCGTTTTACAAGCAGCAGAACAAATGCCGATAGGATGGCTGTTAAGATTTCCGGAACTGAGCGATGGCATAAGGCCCAGACAATTTCGAGCAATAGTACAGGCCGCAGATCACGAACCCCCAGACTGGTTCGCTAGCACAACACAACTGGTTCTATACACTGGTATCCGGAGTGCCGAAGCAAACGACGAAGAGTTCAGTAGGGAGCAGAGTCAGTACTGGGAAGAATTCGACACAGACGCCGCAAGGCATGCCGAGTTCGCAATCTTATCCGCACAAGTAGCCCCGATGGATATAACTCCTTTCAAGCTGGTTCCAGATTATAAAGGAGCGAAACATGTCATTCCATTTCTGCTCCCCCCCTATCAGGACCTGAAGGCCCTCGAACATGCACTCAAAGCATCGGATCATGTTATAGAGGAGACCCTGAGAACCCTGGACGCAGCCAACGAACAGCCCTCATCCACAAGGAGAACAAAGAGAACAGTTACTAAGAGCTAGAGGGAGTCCACCCAGTGTTCAGAAGGATTGTGTTACAGATTCGTTCTGAAAATTATATAACCACTGATTGTCCAGGGGACGTGATGCTGATAGTGCCGCCCCATGCGCATTGGCATCTGGAATCCTGAGGTAGGACTGGCCCAGTCGGGAGAGTTACTGTTTGTTTCATCGTTATCCATGGAAACAGGATGACAGGAATACACGGCATTGGCGTCAAAGTAAACACTCCGAGGGCCGCTGCCGTCGCGGCGGCCGTAGCTGAAGCGACTGTTGGATTAGTCAGGGTAGTGCACATTCCGAAAGGTAGTAAGTTGACCATAGGAACGAAGTCGGCTATGGTTCCAACGGGCAAGTTGGCTATAAGGACCAGAGGAGATTTGGGAATCACGACGAGTGATGACGGGGAAGTGCCGCAACTGCACTGACAGGTTGCACCGCATACAGCAATCGCCATACCAAATCAGATCCAAAATTATCTACTTTTGGGCAAGGATAGACTCATTCAGTACCTCTTCACAAGTAGATTTTTTTTTGAGAGATTGCGGAGGTATGCGCCTTTGGAAAAGACTAAATGGTATATAGGAGATATGTCTCAGAGGATTTCTGAAAGGGCGGTTTCTTTAGGGAGGGAAAAAAGAGGTATTTAAGTAAGTCATGTGGCATAAATCAGGGAATGGGGATCGACGAAAGAAGCACCCAGAGCCTCTAAAGAACGCTGAAATTGTCAGGTATTTGGAGTCTTTGGCTAGAAGTTGTCTGCCTAAAGATGGTGAAAAAGAATTCCGATAATCGCAGGGCACTTAGATTCGGGCACACCTGATTCTTGCTGTGCGGCTTTTAGGGAGAAATTTTTAGGCCCGGATGGGCAAAAGTGAGGGCTAATTCCCCACATAGACTTATCACGAGGTTTATGAAACGGCTCTACTATTTAGTTAATGCTTTATATTTCTCATGATAGTCGAACATTATTTTTATCAGGTTCGCTATATGATCACGATTAAGTTCGGTTACTTTAATAATAAAATTCCTGTCATCGTTTTTATATTTTCTTGCCCAAATTTCGTCATCGTTCACGATCGTTGCGATAACCGGTTTAGAGATCGACATAATATGATCAACCGCCGGAAGAAATTTTTCTGATTTCTGTTGCATTCTGCCGATCTCATCAAAAATGAATACTCCATGTGGAGAGTCACTTGTCATGCTAAGCATATAAGGTATCATTTCGTTTTCGATCGCCTCTATGTTGATCGAATACTTCGAAAGATAAATATCCGACAGTTTTTCACGGATACTCGCAAGTCTCGTCACGTCCCCTTCAGGTAAATATTTTATTATAAATCCTACTCTATCTCCATTTTTTCGCTCTTCCTCGACGATACACCCCTTCGGATTTTTTGCCTCCAAAAGGGTATAAACCTTCTGAAGGATGGTGCTTTTTCCTATGCCAGGAGGCCCCTGTAAAATTATTTTCATAGTCCTGGAGCGTGAACCCAATCTGGATATGCCCCCTCAGGCCAATCATTAAGTGCATCTAAAAACCTCTGAATCTGCTGATCCCTGTCCTCAAGATCAACATCCAACGTCATCCAATGGAAGAATTGTTGAAACTGAGCATAATTCGGAGCCATGACCTCTCTAAATCTCACAAGTCTTGCGCGAATTGTTCCGACATTATCCTGAGGGCGTTCACTTAATGGAGTCCGGCAAACATCACACACACCTGGAGTTTGAGGAGGGCATGTATTTAAGTTATAAACGCGAGCACAGTTGTTACAAATTATTCGTGTCACCATCCGCCTCTGGCATGCTTCATTTGTTGAGTTAAGACAAACAACCATAACTCTATCACCCAAATTTATCTCATTCAATAGATCCCGAAAAAATGGAACATCCTCGCGGCTCTGTCCACCAAATCCATCCATTATAACCAATCTGTTTTGAGCCAGTGCTTCAGTAAATTTGTCACGAATAAGAGGATGGATAATTGCATTCGGAACTGGGTCCCCATTCCTTACAATTCCGGCGATGAGACGTCCAACCTCAGTTTCTTGATTCACTTGTTCCCGGAGGAGATCGCCGGCGCTTATATGGACCCTATTCGGACCATCGCCGACGATACGCGTAGCAAGGTATCCCTTTCCACTTCCTGGAGGGCCGACCACGACGAGAACTAATGGTCGAGAAGCACTTAAACTTTCTCCCAAAGATAGAACAATAAAGCAAATAAATATATAAATTTTCTTTTGTATATCGAACAATGCGAACTGTATTCCACCAATCTTACCCATCATAATGATATCCTCCATCTATATACTCTGCTCTTGCGATTCTCGCGACCCCAAAGATCTTTACATCCTCTTCTCCGGATTCAGGAGCAAACAAACACAAATTGATTGGTAGCTCTGATGTTGAATGAATTTCAGTCCTGACGATTTCGACAAATCCTTGTTTATCTGCCGAAGTTATGTCACAGTCATCGTAAACATTAACGTAGAAATCGAATATGCCGTATTTTTTCGCAGTATTTCCTGCTAATAATGCGACCGAGTGAGCAATATCTCTTATGAATGCAGAATTCTTATCGTCTTTACCATTCACTCCATCTTCAAATAATTTACCTATACTGCATCCTTGATATCTAGATCGTGCTCGAACGGATTCAACTCCGGCTATCTGCGCGATAGTCATCTGATTTCCATCGCTCAATCTTCTGACTATCTGTAATCCGCCCATTCCAGAGTCTTTGTCATATTCCTGAATCAATTGACCATTTTTTATAACTCCGCATCCGACCCCATCAGATAAATTTATAACTCCTAAAGAATCGGCCACAGTTTTGTTGAGTAAACAGAAGGCTCCAAATGAGAAAGCTTGGAACCTATTTAGTATTGCAACTGGAATCGCAAATTGAGATTCCAATATTTTCTTGACTGGGCACGGATCGGCGCCAGGCTGCAATGTTATCGTTCCATCTTTAGCCTCACCCTTTGTGCAGATTCCCAAGCAATCAGGCGTTATTCCTCTTTGGTGGCAAAACCTCAAAGCTTCATGCACAAAAGAGCTGCAACCCTCGTCTAATTGTTCATAATGTGTATCGGGGCACCTATAAACACAATCCATTGTTTTCGGGTCTAGGACCGCGCCACTCAGCACATCGTTCGTCTCTATGGACATGGCAATAATTACATCGTTCATAAACATACCTCCCACAAAAATCCTCTCACAAAAACTATCCAAAGAAAAGAGGATTATTTTTCTTTGCATCAAGATGTTGCCTACACGTTAGCTTATGGGTTTCTGTCGGTACTCTTTCTACTTTAATACCGGCACCAGCTAAAGCATCTACCTTTTTGTGGCTATCCGTAACCAAACTTATATCGTTACAGCCCAGTGCTTTTAAAATTAAGGCTACCCCCTCGTAATTCCTGATATCGTAATTCTGATCATTAGCCTTATAAAGAAGTTTAGCAGCAGATATTGTGTCTATTGGTCCTGTCGTGTGTATCCGTCCTGTTCCACCTTGTTTATAAATTTCAGTCTCGGCCTTTGGGGCGAACCCAAATCCTCTACCATCATGACAAGGTATATGAAGGACTATCCCTTCGCCATCAGCAACATACTTCGATATAAAATCAAAAAGCTGATCTGCGCAATCACATGAATCATCACCGTAAATTTGCCCATTAACACATCCTGAATCAACTCTCACAAAAATTTTGCGATTTCTCACTACTGAGAGATCACTGTCTTTGCCTATGACATAGTATACTTTCCAATGATCTTCGAGTATAAAAACTTTAGTAATATAAAGGGGGCAAAGCCTGTCTTTAATTTTGGATAGAACTTTTACTGGTGGAGCAAAGATAATTTGTTGACCTTGCACTTGCCGCGAACTATTTAGAAATTCTGAGAGAGTGCGAAAGCCTGGTTTAACTGAATTTGAGGTGCTGATATAAGTAAATTGAGGTTGGACTTGATACTTCGTCTCCAGATAGGAGAGTATTTTGTTCAACTCCTTATCCGTGTTACTTGCATCCTGTTTCGTGGTCAATTCCTCGACGTAAACATCTGGAAAAGTGACCATGGAAACATCGGTCTTTCTTATTACAACGTATTTATGACTTCCCTCATGATTTCCACTAAGGAGCAAAGTAAAAATTCGAGAATCATCATTTGACTGGTTGTTAAATTTTAAATCTACGTCATTCACATCTAGAAAATAAACTTTTGCCCCGGCGGCATCATCTGGCGTGCAGTTGATGAAAGAAACTTCATAAACGGACCGAGGTTCAAACTGGTCATTTTCAAAAACAACTGGCATAATCCAACGCACTCCCCAATCTTTATTCACGACGGGACCACCGTGATAGACTTTCAGATTATCATCCTTGAAAACAACCAAACGTTCTTTCACTATTGGATATTCTGGAGGAATATCTGATCCGCAGGCAACGACGCAGCAGCACCAAAACCACACGAAGATCTTTTTCATTTGTAATTTTCCTCCCCAGGGGATGTTCCAATGACTCCCCTTTTCATCATTTAAAAAGTTTAATAATTTTTAAACAGTTTATGCAATAGACATAGATTCCCTCCACAACACCCACTCATGAGAAATTTGCAAGAGACAATTGACCAAATGAGTTAAAGACATAGCATTCCAGCGCATCAAAGATTTTATAGACCTATCCTTTTTATCCTTAGTCTTTACTAAAATTGCCAAC
>JAISBC010000061.1 GCA_031266385.1 Holosporales bacterium | reverse complement strand
GGCCTGGTTTTCCGGCATTCTTGTTAGCAAATTTGTTAAATATTTTCATAAAATCTAATCCTCCCTAATATTCCTATAATCATCGTAACTCATAATTATTTAAATTCTGTAAATGATATAAGGAAAATCCCCTCCTATTGGGAGGTCTGATTCTGTTTTTTTTGGAGGAGAAGAGGACCTATTCTCAAGTTCTTTAATTCTATCTTCAAATATCTTGCAAAACTCATCGACATAAGTGAAAATCTCGGTCAGAGGAATCATAATGTGTACGTGTTTGTTGAAACTTACTACGCGTGTTATGCGTGCCGCTGCTGTTTTTCTAGGGTTTTCCGTAAGTTGTTTATGCGCAACTGAGTTTAATAAATAACCAGAACGATGAGAATTAAAATAACAATTGAATACGATGGGGCTGGGTTCGCCGGATGGCAAAGACAGCAGGAATCTCGCACCGTTCAAGAGGTCCTAGAGAATGCGATCGAGCAAGTCATTGATCATCGAGAACGAATTACTATCCATGGGGCCGGACGAACGGATGCCGGTGTTCACGCGACGGGCCAGGTCGCTCATTTCGACATCCTATCAGATTTTCTAGTCAAAAGATGGCTGGGCCATACCAATAAGATTATCAAGGCAATCAATTTTTATTTGATAGAAACGGGGGTAGTGGTCCTTAATGCCCAGATCGTTCCCGATGATTTTCATGCCAGGTTTTCGGCGAAGATGAGGCATTATGAATACTTAATCCTTAATCGAGAAACGGCCTCCGTCATCGTCAATCGACATTCCTGGCATGTCCACAAAATGCTCGATATATCCTCCATGCAAAGGGCCGCCGAATATTTCATCGGCCGGCATAATCTCGGAGCTTTTCGCTCGTCCGAATGCTCCGCCAAAAAGATCGAGCGAAATATATCGGCAGTTAACGTCGAAAAGATTGGACAATTCATCTCAATATCAGTCTCAGCGAGGTCGTTCCTTCACAATCAGGTGCGAATCATGGTCGGAACCCTCAAGATGATTGGGGCCAAAGAACTGGAGCCAGAATTTATAAAATTTCTCCTCGAAGATGGTGATCGGAGGAAAGCCGGACCGACGGCCCCAGCACACGGCCTGTATCTGAGGAAGATCGACTATGATCCTCAATAAATCAGATCTCGTGGGATTGGCTGAGTCATTCGGAATTCCACCCAGAGAAACCCTCCTCCTGTTGGCCCATATATTATCGACCAACTATACCTCGCTGTTCTTTGCAAAAGAAACCCATATACCTGATGTTGATTACCGAACTTTCTTGGATTACTTACGGAGACATTCCACCGGCGAACCCATCGCCAAAATCATCGAGAAAAAAGAATTCTACGGGCTAGAATTCAAGACGACGAGGGATACCCTCGATCCTCGACCCGAAACCGAGAAGATAATCGATCTGTTTCGAGAAGGCTACCCCGATACTACGGTTTCACTTGGAATTCTGGATCTCGGGGCAGGGACGGGATGTATCGGGATCACAATTCTCTCGCTGTATCCGGCCGCTGAGTGTACATTCGTAGATATCGACGAAAAAGCCCTCAACATAGCGAGGTATAATTCCGAGAACCTTGGAGTCTCATCTCGGAGCAAATTCATCGAGAGCGATTGGTTTTCCATGGTTGAAGGGAAATTCGATGCAATCGTCACGAACCCTCCGTATGTGCGCGAAGATTATGACCTTAGGGGAGGAACGTTGTTCGACCCTCCTCTCGCCCTCTTCGGCGGCTTTGATGGCCAACGGGACGTTCATAACATCCTAAGATCCGCCACAAAATATCTGAAAACTAATGGTATCCTCATAATGGAAGGTCTGGAAATTTCGGGATTGCCCTATATTTTAAAAATGGGAGAGTTTTCAGCCAATGATAGATGAAACATCATCACTCAACTTAATCCAGCCATAATAACATTCAGCAACAATGAACCACAGCTTGATCTACATTTATAAATGCTACAAGGCTTAAAGCCCTTAAATGGTTAACTCCTTATGAATTATAATGAATATGTGGGAGACAGATCCTCAGGGGTTTAACAGAGAATCTATCCCAGATAATATGGGACTGTACAATCACCGATTCGCAACCTATAGCGGTCTTTCAACCTTCCAGCTAACGATTTACCACAATCTCATTGATACGGGACAATTTTGTCGGCATAACCGTCGTACTCCATTGTCATAATCAAGTAACTCTAGTGTAACACTTATATTACAATAAGATCAATTCTTTAAAATATGCATCAACATCTGGAAACTGGACATCCGGTCGGTATATTTCGTACTATAATAACAAGTTGCTTTCCTTAGCAATCTTCATTTTTAAAACAAAAGAACGTGGATAATTCTAGCAGTCAGACGCCATTAATGGCGCAGTATAGTGCCATCAAAAAAGAGCATCCGGATTGCCTCCTTCTATTCAGACTCGGGGATTTTTATGAGCTCTTTTTCGATGATGCCGTCGAGACCGCCAAGGAATTGGGAATAGTTTTGACGCAGAGGCAGGGAGCGCCGATGTGCGGAATTCCGTGGCATGCTCACGAGATGTATTTAACGAAGCTCGTCAAGAACGGTCATAGAGTCGCGATCTGCGAGCAAACCGAAACACCAGCCGAGGCCAAATCTCGTGGCCACAAGGGGCCCATCGACCGAAAGGTCGTTCGAATCGTCACGAGTGGAACCATCGTAGAACAAGAAATGCTGCAAGAAAAGGTAAACAATTTTCTTCTGGCGATTTCGAATAAGGTCTCCGATCATTTGGGGATAGCCTACTCAGATGTTTCGACCGGGCGTTTTTTCGTCGAGGAAGTTAAGATCGACAATCTTCTATCGACGATTTCCAAGATTTCTCCGGCCGAGATTATTTGTCCCGACAAATTGCTATCATCAAAGGAATTCTTGGAAAGTATCGATAAATTTAAATCGATCGTCATTTCTTTACCGAGCTCGAAATACTCGATCAATTCACCACGAGATAAATTAGCAAGTTTTTTCAATGTCAATTTTATCGATTCATTCGGGAATTTTTCGGAGTGTATCATCGAGGCAGCGGCCGAGCTCGTCGAGTATGTTTCTGAGGCGTATTCCGGAGGTAAGGTCGGGCTCTCGGTCCCGAAATTAGTCCAGACCTCAGATTACATGTATCTCGATCACTTTACCAGACGTAGCCTCGAAATCGACAGAACTCAGGGAGGTAGCAAAATGGGGAGTCTCCTGCATGAAATCGATCAGACGATGACCTCACAGGGAGGACGTCTATTGGGGAGATGGGTAATGCAACCCCTAATCGATCTCAATAAAATCGAGAAGCGACTAGATTTCGTGGAATTTTTTGTGACGGGAAACCGGATCCGAGAAGATGTCCGTAGTACCTTAAAAAATTTCCCGGACGTGGAGAGGGCTCTATCGAGAGTCTTGCTCAATCGGGCCGGTCCTCGAGATGTAAATTGTATTGCGATCGCCATCGAAAAATCATTGGCCATCGATGAATTTCTGTCCAAATTCGAAACTCTGAATAAATTTGGATTATCGACTGAGTCTTTATCTTCCCTCGTAAATCTTCTGAGATCGGCCATCATTCCAGATCCCCCAAATTTGGCTCGTGATGGAGGATTTATTGCGAAGGGATACGATAAAGAGCTTGATTATCATCTCGATCTCATCGATAACGGTGCCTATATAATCCAGAAGATGCAGAAGGTTTATGTCGAAGAAACTGGTATTCCTACCCTCAGGATAAAGAATAACGGGGCCATGGGATATTTCATCGAAGTTTCTCCGAGCCATATCGCGAAGATCCCATATACCTTCATACATCGTCAGACCCTCGGATCGTGTATCCGATACACCACGAAAGAACTGACCGATATCGCCGGGAAAATCTATTCGGCAGAATCGAGCGAGAAACGTCGAGAACTGGAGCTTTTCGAGGAATTAATTGAGAAGATATCTTTTTTCGCGGAGACGATCCGTCGAGCGTCGGATAGTATTTCTTTTCTCGATGTCGTGACATCGCTCGCTCATCTCGCCCTCGAGAACGGGTATACACGGCCCATCCTGACGAATGACAAGTCATTCTGTATAAAAAATGGACGGCACCCAGTCGTCGAAAATAGTCTCCGAGGAATTGGAGCAAAATTTATTCCGAATGACTGCGATCTATCTCTCGACGGAGAATTAGCGATCCTGACGGGACCGAATATGGGCGGGAAAAGCACTTTCCTGAGGCAAAATGCGATCATCGCCATTATGGCTCAAATTGGTTCATTCGTTCCGGCCGAATCTGCGAGAATCGGAATAATAGACAGGATTTTCAGCAGGGTCGGAGCCTCCGACGATATTTCCTCGGGGAAATCGACGTTTATGGTCGAGATGCTGGAGACGGCGATCATCCTGCGCCAGGCGACCGATAGGTCATTCGTTATATTGGATGAGGTCGGGCGCGGGACGTCCACGTATGATGGCCTCGCAATCGCCCGTGCCGTCATCGAGGAAATCGCGAACGAAATAAAGTCGCGAACGATTTTCGCGACTCATTATCATGAGCTGAGAGATATCGATGAATTCATCAAAAATGTTAAATTTTGGACGGTAAAGGTATCGGCCTGGAATGATCGGATTATATTCCTCCATAAGATCGAAGAAGGATTTGCCAGCAAATCCTACGGACTGAATGTAGCCGCCTTGGCCGGGTTCCCGGAAAAAGTAATTTCTCGTGCCTCTAAAATATTGGAGAAAAATGTGCTATAATATAAAGGATGGAGAATACTTAAGGGTAAAAATCGTGTCGGCAGCCGTCGCTTTTAAGATTAATCGTGATACCGATGGGTCATCGAATTTTATTTCTAGTACTCACCAGACCAGGAGTAATCGCCTCCGTGTATGCGAAAGTAAAAACTCAATCGAGAATTATGAGAAGGGAATTTCGGCTGAGTTATACGCTGAAAAGAAACTGAAATCAGACGGTTATAGTATCCTCGGGAAAAGGGTCAGAACATCCTATGGGGAAATAGATATTTTAGCTAAGAAGGATAATGATCTGATCGCCGTCGAAGTAAAACAGCGCAGAACCCTCGATATCGCGAAGGGTTGTATTTCCATGAAACAACGCTCCAGAATATCGAATTCGCTGATGTATATGGCGTCTGAGCTCGATGAATCATTTGAAAACTATAGAGTCGACGTGTTATGTTTGGATTCTGTTGGGCGCTGCGAATGTATAGAGAATGCGTTTTCTGTCGCGGATTTTATTTCTTGCTAGTATTTCTGTCATTGTTACCGGATGTGTCCCAATTATCATTGGGACTGGAGTGACGACCGGTGGGTACATCGCTGTTCGAGACAAAAAGCTCGGAGATACATTAACAGACTCCAAAATAGAGGCCGCGGTTAAAAAGAAGCTGTATGGAGTTAGTGCTCAGTTATATAGCGATGTATCCGTTATTTCCGATTGCGGACGTGTTCTTCTGACGGGAAATGTACGTAACCCAGATTGGATAAATATCGCCGAGAAGTTAGCGTGGGCTACGGATGGAGTCGTCGGAGTGGATAATTGCCTCTCGACCGGGCAAGAAATCACGGTATCACAAGCGATGAAGGATAATCTTATTACATCGTCCTGCCGGACTTCTCTCCTCTGTAATTCCGATATCAGATCCGTGAACTACAAGATAAAGACGATGAATGGAGTGGTATATGTCCTCGGAATGGCTAGATCCGATGGCGAGTTAGAATTGGTACTATCAAAGATCCAGACCGTCAGTGGAGTCAGGAAGATTATTTCGTATGTCAACCTACAACCAAAGAAACGAAACCAGTAACCCAGCCATCGAGCATATCGCCTTCATAATGGATGGCAATGCGACGTGGGCGAGGATGAATGGTAAGAACGTGATGGAAGGATACGAGGCGGGAATGCGTAATATGTCGTCCATCATTTTATCGGCCAACGGACTTGGACTGTCATATATCACCTTCTACGTATTTTCATCGGAAAACTGGGGACGCCCGGCGGGATGGATCGAAGATTTCATGTCCCTAGCCGTCAGATTTCTGAGGGGTAATGAGGCGATTCGATCCGTCCTGGATATCGGGCCCAAGATCAGGGTCATCGGAGATAAAACAAAACTCAGCCGAGAAATTCTAGAGATTTTATCGAAGTATGAGGAGGAGACTCGGAATAATACCGGAATGACAATATGCCTGGCGATCAGTTATGGGGGCCGCGACGAGATCGTTAGGGCCGCCGAAAAAGTATCTGCCAGCGGTTTAAAATTTACTGAGAAGAACTTGTCCGATCACCTGGATACGACCGGCATCCCCGATCCTCAGATGATAATTCGAACTGGCGGGCATCATCGGCTAAGTAATTTTTTGTTATGGCAATCGCATTATAGTGAATTATATTTTACGGATACACTTTGGCCAGATTTTGGAGAGACCGAATTGAATGAGATCATCACGCGTTTCACTTCTATCGAGAGAAATCATGGCAAATGATTTACTCTTGAGGATAGTTAGTGCCTCGATTACTGGGGCCTTCACGATCTGGATAATAATCGACGGCGGATTCTGGCTGTATGTAGAGATCGCCTTGTGTATCGTCGGCCTCCTCGGAGAGTGGTACAAAATTAATCGAAATAAACGAAGGGCCGGGCTTTTCGTAGGGGGAATAATCTATATCTTGTCCCCGATGCTATTCTGGCTGTGGGCGGCAATTTATCATCAGGAAGCGATGATCCGCGCGATCCTGTGGATCCTATCGATCGTCTGCTCCTGTGATATTTTTGCATTTTTTGGTGGTCGGTTACTTGGGGGAGCCAAATTTGCCCCGACAATCAGCCCGAACAAGACTTGGTCTGGGGTCATCGTCGGATCGATCGGAGCCCTCATCTCCTCGACTTGTTACCTTTTTTTCAGACGAATCGAGATTTCTGGAATTTTAGGATTGGCATCCATCCTCATCATAATCGCGGCCATCCTCGGGGATTTAATCGAATCGAAGGTCAAGAGGGTGTTGATGATCAAGGATACGGGGAGCATCATCCCGGGGCATGGAGGGATGTGTGACCGCCTGGATAGCTTCCTTTTGGCCAGTTATGCTTTCATCATCCTGGATTATTCCTGGAAGATGGGCCTCATATTCGGATGATCAATAAAAGATACTCCAAATGTTTCGAATATTTCCCGCTCATACCAATCGACATTCCAAAAGACGACGGTCAGGCTCTGAGCAGATTCTCCCTTTGGGATCTCGGTGACTATGAAGAGGCGCTCACCGAGGAGGTAGCTTACGAGCTGATAATAGATAGAGATACCTCCGCCTTCAGAGCTAGCAAAACAATCTACGAGAGATGAAAATGCAAGAGATCGGTCGGATTGAAGGATTGATGTACAAATCAGGATGGATTGAGGTCTAATCCTGAGGTAGAGGCCTCCATTTTCCTCGGTCGATCCGATCAGGCCGTCCCCTACCCTGCCCCTTAGGATTTCACACGGATCAGGTTGCATTATTCCGAAGCGATTCTATCGATATGACATTACCTTCCGTTTTCTTCGTTTTTTCGGTTTGCTTCGGTGGAGAATCCGAATAATCCGGAGAAAATTCGAGGCAAAAATCTTCGGAAGGATCACTGAATATCAGGATCGCTGAAAACGGGATATAGACGGTCTCGTCAGAGAGATCGAAGGCCAAACACACGGAAAATCCGTATTCATCCACTTTCAGATCCCAAAATTCGTACTGCAAGACGATGGTCATTTCATCGTCATCTCTCAGGACGTCGGCCAATTTTACTCCGGGATGATTTACGGCAAAGGTGATGTAGAGGTGCTGACTCTTGTATAGACCATTGCTCGCGACGCTTCGAAGGACATCCTTCATGACGGAGATGGAAGCCCTCTTCATTATGTCTCTGTAATTAATCTTCTTGGCCATAAATAACAAACTCCTACTATCCAAAATCGAGCGGGGGAATTCTGTTGCTCGGTTTCCCCCGGACCGCAGTTCCTACCGACCTCTATTCGAGACCGGTATGACTAAAAGGATACTCAAACCCCATACGGGTGTCTAAGCGGCCTTTTTGACACGAGACCGCCTGTTCCTGTTACGGATGCGGACTCTGGAACATCTGCCTAACGCAAATAGTTTGGCATTTATTAAAAAAAGCCCGATAACGGTGGTACAATACCGAGTGAAAAAATCGCCTTTACTGCAACATGTCGAACCTATTTCGCCCCCGCAATGATAAAAAAACACAAGGTGGTGGAGGCGCAGGGTACCGCCCCCTGGTCCATAAAGCCTATTCCGTGACCCATTTATCACCATAGTCACTCCGAAAAAAAAACAAAGCGACAAGGCCTATAATAACACGAATAGAGAACTCCGGACAATAGACCCAAAACTTCCATTATCAGATTGGTCTGTTTTTTATGGGTAGGCCCTATGTGTATAGTCCAATATTGTGGGGGATGGGACTGTACACCCAAGTAACGCGAATAATGGATTAATGTAAAGTATCATAAACCGAGGATATGCAGAGTTTTCTATCCATCAATTGATAAGACACAAGTGTTGAAACAATATGAAACAGTTACTGTTATAGATCTCTACCGCAATTATACCTTCTCTTTCTTTATTCCTCTTTTATATCATTTCATTTGGTTTCCTAGTTCTACGACTATGTTCTAGTAAATACTTCTCTGTTTGTTGTTTGAGATCTTTACAAAGATCATCAACAAAGCAGCATAGCTCTGTGATATCCTTTCTCATGGCTAAAATCTTTTTGATATCAAACTTGTTGGGATTTTAGACTATTTTCTTTTTTTAATCCATTATTCGCGTTAATAGCACAAGGAAAAGTTAAAGGATGCCTTACACATCACTATCTACGAAGTTGTAATCACAGTCCTTAAATAGATACCATTGCTTCCTATGTACGAAACCATTTATTACAGAATATTACCACATCATAGCATAAATAGCAGATTTCATTTATCTTTGATTGGAAACTCTCCAGAAAAGAACAAAAGTATGTTACCTGTTTATAAGGAGTTATCCTAATCCATTATTGGTGTTAATAAGGGAGTCTAACATTCCGTTTGATGTGATATACTAAACTCCGAGCGGGAAATGGCGCAGCCTGGTAGCGCACTTGCTTCGGGAGCAAGGGGTCGGCGGTTCAAATCCGCTTTTCCCGACCAATGTCTGTGACATAATATTACTTCGTGAAAGTTATTGATGTGGCTTGGAGCCGTTGGTTTCTAAGGGATTTATGTATGGCTCTCTGCGCTTCTGGTTTTTGAAAAATCTCCCAAAATCTCTAAGAACACCCGAAATAGTCTCCGAATCTCCGTTATCACTGCACTAGTAGGCTACATACATGAGGTTGATGAGGATATTTGCACCGAATTGTTGCAAAATCCAATATGCACTCACAGAGCCTATGCCATGGGGTATATCGAGGAATTTCATGTTCTCTGGGCTGTTCTGGTTGAACTCTCAGTTCGAACGACTGCCGATTAACTCTCGATGTGTTTCGCGATCCATCTCTTATTCTCCTGATCGAATGAGTATAAGACTGGAATAGCGAAGTCTGATGTATACTTCACGATGATGCTGAATTCCTGCGAATCCAGGCCCAGTCTAGCAAAGCGTATCGTGAGTATCTTCTTCTTGAGGAGCTCTGGAATTATCGTCCACAGATCTTCAAGACTTGAAATCTTATGTCCATCGATACTGATTAGTTGGAATGCTCCTCCAGAATATTTACCGTTACTAGGAGATGTGATCTCTGCAAATGGGGATCCCATCTCGCTATCGACGAAGAAAACTCCACCCGAACTCTTTCCGAGGTTGATCTTCAGTTCATTTGTAGACTCGAAGAAGGTAACCCCGGCGAACGATAGCATTTTCATTTTAGTATCGGCTCTTAATTCATAAACTGGCAATTCATATTCCTTTTTCAAACCATCCCGATACACAGTAAATACCAGGTTTTTCCCAGGATTTTTGAGCATAATTTCATCGATTTTCTTTAGATTGGATCCAATGATTTCTCCGTTGACCGTCCAAACTACATCTCCGGCCATGGCCTCACTTTCATTGGCTCCATAGGCCGTCAATTTTTTGCTGACACATACGATCTTATTATTGCTGTTCGGGCATTTATTTTCCAGTTCGTTAGCGGCTTCTTTTGGCATTGCTCCAGAATTAACCGAATCCTGAATGGCCGCATAATCTAGAACACATCCGCAAAAATATCTGGTAAATTTCCGCCCATTCTTTACGGCCTCGACGACAGGGGTAACGTAGGATATCGGGAGGGCCGCCCCAGAGACGAGTTTACCTCCGTACAAAACTCCGACGACATCACCGCCGCTGTTAAAGACTGGTGAACCGCTGGCGCCACCGACCGTCAGACCCGAGAACTGGAATGACTGCTCCGGCAGAGACTTTAACCACAGTATACTTTCCGTATCGAAAACATACCCCGTATACGTCGAGAATTCGTTACGGCTGGAATTCCCCATGGAATAGATCATCAAATTAAGGCTAACCGGATCTTCCGAGCACTTTAAAGCGATGCAATATAGCGGGATTTCGCTGGGGTCGACGGATAGGATCGCGAAATCATAGCACGGATCTGTATATTCAAGTTTCGCCTCGGCCATTTGACCATTCCCGAATTTGATTCTATAAGTACAGACCGCCAATTCCCCGGCAATATGTGCATTCGTTACGATGAGGCCATGCTCGAGATCTACTATAAATCCAGTTCCATGCCACATTTTATCATTCACTTGTTTGTTGACGATAACGTGGGCAATGACGTCGATGGCGACGACTCCCTTGCGGATCATGTTGAATAGCTTTTTTTGATCGAGCTCATTAGATTTCTTACCAACGGAATCTACTTTCGCTTCGGGCGAACCAGCTGTGTAGAAGGAAATGACTGAAGTGGATTCAGCGACGGCATTAGACAACAAAAAGTACAGTAATAACCAAAATTTCATACTAGTAATTTCACTTAAAAAGTTAAAAAAGATCCGCCATTCTATCACATCCTGAATATGATGTGTGGGACTTTGAGAATGATTGAAATATCTCTACGAGCTCTTAACGACATTTCTGTTCACAATAATTGTATGGGCTATGGATACCACAAACAGTAGCATTTTAAACCTATCATATTTCCTAATTTTAGTTTTCTCGATATCATAAGCCCGAGGTCTTCATGTCCTGAAACACCTTTTCTATTTTTGAGAGTTTCCAATCAAAGATAGATGAAATCTGCAATTTATGCTATATTGTATGTGATGATCGATTAGAAGCAGTGATGTGGTAATGTTTTGTAAAAAGTGTAAAAGCGAACACGTC
>JAISBC010000051.1 GCA_031266385.1 Holosporales bacterium | reverse complement strand
TTAGAAAATTTATCAAATATTTTCATAAAAATATATCCTCCCCAATATTCCTATAATCATCATATATCATTGGTATTTAAATTTCGGTAAACCGGAGAGGTTTATATAAACCAAAAAATCAAAAATCCTGAGGTAATCTTAAATTCTGATGTTTCGTAGTTTTACTCCGAATGCGCCGCTAGATCCCGATTCATCTCGGATCTCGAAATATCCAATGACGATATCGGGCGTCGAAAGTAACCATTCCGATACGGCATTTTTGAGGATTCCTTCTCCTTTCCCGCTGATGATCACAATATTTCTTAGCTTTTTCTCGATGCATTCTAGGCAAAAAATCATCAGGAGTGATGAAATGTTCCGGTTGCAACCGTGGAGATCGATCGTAGCCTCCTCTTCAAAATTTCTCCGTTCCTTCCTACTCAATTTTAAGACCCGAAGGTGAGCGGGGGCCATATCTTGCCCGGATGATAGTCCAGTCGACGATTCAAGATATCCCTGAATGAATCGATCGACACTTCTCCTTACTTTTGGTTGTATAGGTCTTCGATTGGGAACTACCACCTCATCGCTGGCGAGCTTTTTTACGGTCTTCGTATACTCGCGCCATACATCGATGTCCTTGATGATAGCCATACTCCCCAGCCAAGAAAACGAGATCCAGTTGGTTGCTCTTGATGATCCAATACCCAGAGGATGCTCGCTGTGGCTGCTACATTTCTGTCCTGACCATTTTAACGACAGCCTCTGCCAAAGAATCGCAAGGCAACCAACCATCGGATATAGTAGTATTTTTACCCCTAGATCGCAAGAGGTCTCGTGCTGTTATATGGAATTCTTCAGAGCATACTCAAGAAAGTGAGAAGATATAATACGTATAGAACACATCATGGTTTTTCGTATGGAGTATGTTGGTAGAGTTCTGGAGGTATGGACTCTTTAGTCTCAAAGTTCATGAACTCAAACAAAACTCTTCCTCGAATTGCCAAAGATGGTTAGCAAATGCTACAATCTCGTCAGTCTATGATTTTTAATTGAATAACTAGTGCGGACGGAAGAGGCTTTGGATCTGTATCGTAAGATGGTCGAGATTCGAATGTTCGAGGAGAAGGCGGCCGAGCTTTATACACAGGGACATATCTTCGGATTTTGTCACCTATATACAGGTCAGGAAGCCGTCATCGTCGGGATTTCTCAGAATTTTACATCGACAGACTCGGTCATTACGAGCTACCGGGATCATGGACATCTTTTGGCCCTCGGTGTCGAGCCGAGGTATGTCATGGCCGAGCTATGTGGTAAAATCACTGGATGTTCCAAAGGGAAAGGCGGCTCGATGCACCTCTATAACCGTCTGAGGAATTTTTACGGAGGAAACGGAATCGTTGGGGCTCAGGTTTCCATCGGGACGGGCCTCGCCTTCGCCCATAAATACAAATCTGACGGCGGGATTTCCTTCACATTTTTCGGGGATGGGGCCGCCAATCAGGGGCAGGTCTATGAATCCTTCAACATGGCCGCCCTCTGGAAATTGCCGGCCCTCTATATCCTCGAGAATAATCGATATGCCCTCGCCACCTCAGCAGAGAGATCAACCGTCAGAAATTCGCTAAAAAAGCGCGGAGATCCCTTCGGTATTCGGACGATCTGCAGTGATGGGATGAACCTGCTCGAGATCATCCAAAAATCCAGGGAGGCAACGAATCAGGTTAGAGAGAGGTCTGAACCAGTGATCCTAAATATCGATACCTATCGCTATAAGGGGCATTCGATGTCTGATCCAGGGACTTATCGGACGCGCTCAGAAGTCGAGACCGTCCGCAAATCTCGCGATCCGATCGATAATTATGGAAATGTTCTACAGAAAGATTATGGCCTCAGCATGAAGATTTTGGAGACGATCAATGACGATGCAGTAGAAAAAATGGAAATCGCCGCAAAATTTGCGATCGATTCTCAATTCCCGAAGGAAGAAAATTTGAGATCGGACATCCTGATATGATAAAAACTTCGGTTAGACAGGCCATTCGTGATGCGATGGCGGAGGAAATGCGCCGAGATTCGAGCATCTTCTTGCTGGGAGAAGATGTCGGCCGATTCGAGGGAGCCTATAAAGTCAGCCGAGGACTGTTAAGGGAATTTGGTGAGAGCAGAGTAATCGATTCCCCCATCACCGAGCACGGATTCACCGGGCTTGGAGTTGGGGCTTCCATGTCTGGCCTGAGGCCAATCATCGAGTTTATGACCTTCAATTTCGCGATGCAAGCTATCGATCATATTGTGAACACAGCGGCTAAGACATTGTTCATGTCGGGTGGTAATGTTCGATGCCCCATCGTTTTCAGGGGGCCAAATGGAGTACCCAGGGGAGTAGCCGCTCAGCATTCACAATGCTTTGCCAGCTGGTATGCTCATGTCCCTGGCCTTCGGGTCGTAGCCCCATATACCTCATCCGAAGCGAAATGGCTTTTAAAGGCCGCTATACGAAATGATAGCCCAGTCATCTTCCTGGAGCACGAATTACTATATTCCAAGGAATTTCCAATTCCCCCGAAGATAGAGGTGATGCCTCTCGACCAGGCCTGTATCGTTCGTGAAGGAACTGATATTACCCTGGCGACCTTTTCGATCGGAGTCGAACATGCCGTCAAGACCGCGGAAATTCTCCAGGCTGAGCATGGAATCTCCGCCGAAATCATAAATCTTATTAGTCTCAGACCGATCGATAGCTCGACCATAATAAAATCGATCCAAAAGACTGGACGGATTATTAGCATAGAAGAAGGATGGCCTGTATGCGGCATCGGATCCGAGATAATCTCGATAGTCTGTGAAAAGGCGTTTGGTTACCTCGATGCAGATCCCGCCAGAATTTGCTCGGCCGATGCACCAATTCCTTATGCCCCGAATTTAGAGAAAGCAGCCCTGCCCACGGTCGAAAAAATTGTGCGGACGGCCAGGAAGCTTTGTGGTCAGATTAGGTAGGAGA
The DNA here is from genome assembly GCA_031266385.1 of Holosporales bacterium. Classification (GTDB taxonomy): domain Bacteria; phylum Pseudomonadota; class Alphaproteobacteria; order RUG11792; family RUG11792; genus JAIRNI01. Next base: position 2,762 of record JAISBC010000051.1, on the reverse strand, counting down.
AAATGGTGAGTGTGTTATGCCCATAATAATTGAAATGCCGGCCCTAAGCCCGACGATGGTGAAGGGCAATCTGATCAAATGGTATCACCGGGAGGGGGAAAGCATCTCAGTTGGGGATGTGCTAGCGGAAATCGAAACCGATAAAGCTTCGATGGAGATTGAATCGAGATCTAATGGAATCCTCGCGAAGATCCTCGTTGCCGCGGGGACGAGGGGAGTCCTCGTCAAAACTCCCGTCGCCGTCATCCGACTTGCGGAGGATACAGATGCGGACATCCTGATGACCATCGAAAATCTGTCGAAAAAGGAGGAAAAAACAGCTCCAGACTCTGATCCCCCAAGTAACAAGGATTCTCAGATCGATGAGCCATTTCCTTTAACTCCCAGCGAAGATAGGATCTTTGCGACTCCCCTCGCCCGACGAATCGCCGAGATAAATGGAATCGATTTACACGAAATGAAGGGATCTGGACCGGGCGGTAGGATTATTAAAAATGATGTTTTGGCTAAGATCGATGGAGCCTCCAAAACGGTCAAATCCTCCGCTCCAGATCCGGGAGCCCCATTCATCGATGAACCTCTTCCGGGAGTCATGAAGACCATCGCCGATAAACTCACCGCCACCAAAAACGAGTGCCCACATTTTTACATGATGATCTCGGTTGATGTAACGGATCTCCTTACCTTGAGGCAGAAGATCAATTCCGCCCGTAACCTAAAACTGACAGTCACCGATTTTCTCATTAAAGCCGTCGGGCTGGCCATCAGAGCCAATATGGATATCAATGTTGCTTACGTGGAAGGCTCTAGAATCAGGAGATTTTCTTCGGTTGATGTGTCAGTGGCCGTCGCGTCAGAGGCGGGATTGTATACTCCGGTCATTCATGGGGCTGATCAGAAGGGGATAGCTACCATATCGAATGAACTCAAAGAGGTAGTTAAAATGGTGAGGAACGGTGAGATATCCGCCTCCCGTCTGGCAGGAGGTTCGATAACGATCTCTAATCTCGGGATGTTTGATATCGATTCATTTTACTCGATAATTAACGCTCCTCAGGCCGGCATACTGTCGATCGGTCCCGCGACAAAGACCCCAGTCTTCGATGAGGATGATAACCTGAAGAGGGCGATGATTATGAAGATAGGATATGCCATCGATCACAGGGTGATCGACGGGAAGGCGGCGGCACGATTCTTGGTCGAGCTTCAAAGGATACTATCCGATCCCGTCTGGCTTGTCGTCGACTCAAAATTGGGAAACTAGATGGTCAGCATCCTCGATAGCCTAAAAAGGCAAATCCAAGATCTTCGGATCTTCCGGGTACTATATGATGATACTAGATTCATATCGGAAATTGCTCGTAAATTCAGGGAATGTGAAAAAATCGTGGTCATTGGAACGGGTGGATCGAGCCTGGGTGGCAAGTGTCTCGTCAATCTGGCGGCGGCCATCCGCGGAAACAATCCGAGAGTAATCTTCCTCGAGAACGTTGATACCCTCACCTTCATGAATGCGATAAACAATCTCGATCCCATCTCGACTGGAATTATCGTGATTTCCAAATCGGGCCGGACGACCGAGACTCTCATGCTATTTCTTACCCTCATAGAATTGTGGCCAAATTTTGATTTCAGACGGAGAGCGATATCGATAACAGAATCTTCTGAGGATAACGATCTCAGAATACTTTCCGACTCGTTGGGGATGGAAATAATAGATCACGATAAAGAAATAGGGGGAAGGTTTTCAGTGTTCTCGGTGGTTGGGCTTCTTCCGGCCCTCCTAGAAGGCTGGGATATCGATAAATTTAGGGCTGGTGCCATTGAGGTATTGAGAGAGATAGAGGATAGCACACCTCCCGAGGATTGCCCTCTGATGCTCGATATACAGAAAATGTTTAAAGAATTCTCCGGAGGTAAAGTAGATCAACACGTTTTGATGGTCTATTCCGATATTCTCGAGGATTACGGGAAATGGTATGGTCAGCTCGTTGGAGAGAGCCTCGGAAAGCGGGAAGACTTTGGGATTACTCTGGTTCGAGCCATCGGGACGGTCGATCAACATTCCCAGCTTCAGCTATACCTGGCCGGCCCCGCGAATAAAATGTTTACATTGATTGGTATTAGGGAGGCTCCTGCGCGATCCCCGAAAATATCAGATGGCAGATTAAAGACTGTACCCGGAACAATTTCGAACCTCATCGGGCATGACATCCATCGACTGATGAGGAGCCATATGATGGCTACCTCGGAAGCTCTCCGCGATAAAGGCTTCGTCAGGATAATCGACCTCGATCGCCTAGGGGAAGAACGGTCGATGGGACGAATGATGATGAGAAATGTCATTGAAGTATTGGGGATTGCGGCCCTCGCCGGGGTGAATCCGTTCGACCAACCGGCCGTCGAGAAGTCGAAAACCCAGGCACTGAGCGGGCTAACAACTGATTTTGGCTTGCACAGATAGTCGGCAAATGTTAGCATCCGAGATGAAGAGGGAGGGGAGAGATGGCCGAGAGGCTGAAGGCAACGGTTTGCTAAACCGTCATACGGGCGTAAACCCGTATCGGGGGTTCGAATCCCCCTCTCTCCGCCAAGTATCGCTGTTAAACTAAGCTCCGCAGAATTTGTGAAATGGCTCTGAAGCCGTTGGTTCTTAAGGCTTTCGAGATTTACATGCGGACTTTATGATTCTCCCAAAACAGCTATTTTTGCCAATTTTACCCCCAAAATGACTCCAGAACTCCATCAGCTTCGGACTACGA
>JAISBC010000007.1 GCA_031266385.1 Holosporales bacterium | reverse complement strand
GTGAAAAGACTTGAAAATAAGAACAAACCAGCCAAGGTAATCGTGTGTGCTGTGATGAGGAAATTGATGCATATTTTCTTTGGCATGCTAAAAAATGGACAGCGTTTTGATAGCAACGCAGCATTCGCGCAGTGACCCTTGCCCTTTTTTTCATTGACTCGAAACACGGTATCTAATAAAGACCTCCTTTTCAAATAAAGCTCGGAATTAATAACAGGGATGATCTTGGAGAGAATGTGAAACTCCACAACGAAGAAATAATCTCATTCGTGAGTGGGTTATAGTGGGAAAAAATATATATGATTGCAGTTGCAGTTTGTGTTTTAATGTGTTATTATGTTAACACAGTGATGCGCTGATATTTATAAAACCGAAGAGCCAAAAGTGAAAAGTTTATTCGAAGCGGTATTGAAACTCGAGAATGTCGATGAAGTCGAGAAATTCTTCGTTGATCTCTGTACGTTACAGGAGCTCAGGATTTTGAAGGAACGCTGGGAAGTTTGTCAGCTCCTCGATTCCGGACAGCTTTCATATCGCGAGATCAGCGAAAAAACCGGAGCTAGTACGACGACGGTAACCAGGGTCGCCAGATTTTTGAGGGACGAGCCCTTTAAGGGATATAGATGTGTATTGGACAAAATAGAAAGGGAATCTAATAGACCTCTTTCAAAACCTTCAGAATCAGAGTTTTTGATAGGAGACACGGAGTACAGAAGCGGAGTGTACTTAGGGGTACATGAGCATTCGAGCACCGGATCGACGCCTCAAAAAGCTGATTGTGAAGAGTTAGGGAGGGGGTCTAATGAGGATTAATTGCCTTTTTTTTGCAATATTCGGCGGAATCGCAATGGTGATATTGAGTGTTTTTTTCTCAGAAAAACCCGAGGAACCTGATCTTGATGGACTCTATAGAATTACGATCTGCAAGGTCATCGAACATGAAGCGATTAATGCGGTCGCCGATGGTATTCAGGATGAACTCAGAGAGGATCCTAACTTTGAGTTCGAAATTAACACCTGCCAGGGGAATCACGGAGTCGCTTCCCAGGCGGTTTCAAAGGCCGCGAATGACGGGACCGAAATCCTAGTGACCATCGGGACGACTCCAACCCAGGCCGCCTTCAAGTTGGCCAAGGACGGGAAGTTGATGCTGGTTTTTAGCTCCGTTACCAATCCGGAAGATATTTCCTCCTCATTTGCTTCGTCGAATACTACTGGAGTTTCGAATTTTGTTCCACTCAAACCCCAAATCGAATTATTCAGGCGAATCCAACCGAATCTGAAGAAGCTGGGAGTCATTTATAATTCAAGTGAATCTAATTCGGTCGCGATTGTAAATGCTTTACAGCCAGTCCTGCGGGAGATGGATATTACCCTCGTTACTCGATGTATCCAGAAATCATCGGATCTTCCTCAGGCCGTGAATTCGATAGTCAGTGAAGTCGATGCCATTTTCGTTAGCAACGACAATATGGTTTTAGCGGGAATTCCTCTCGTCATAAAAATATGTAATCGGCACAGTATTCCGGTGTATGTAAGTGACACCGATCAAGTCGAAAAGGGCTGCCTCGCCGCCCTCGGACCAAATCAATTCGATATCGGGCGTCAGACTGGCGCCATGATTAGAAAAATAAAAAATGGAACTGATATAAACGATATCAAAATTGAGTATCCGAAAACGAATGAGTTATTCATCAATCTTGAGGCCGCGAAATCAGTTGGAATAGACATCCCGGACGACCTCATAAATGGCGCCAATAAAGTATTCGGAGGTGATCGAAAAAAATGATAGCCATGCAGGAAATTTTAACGAGCATAGATGTCGGATTAATATTCGGGATCGTCGCGATCGGGATATATCTGACCTTCAGGACCATAAATTTTGCGGACCTTACTTGCGATGGAAGTTTTGCTCTCGGAGCGGCCGTTTCGGCGACCCTCATCGTCGATGGAGTAAATCCATATCTGGCCTCGATAATATCTCTCATATCCGGTGGAGTCGCCGGATTTTTGACGGGTATTTTAAATATCAAATTCAAGATAGCTGATCTGTTGGCTGGAATCATCGTCGCGTTCATGTTGTATTCGGTAAATCTCAGGATAATGAACAATTCCCCGAATATAACCCTCGCCGATGAGAGGGTAATCTTTTCGGGCATGAATACATCTCTCGCGATATTCGCCATAATATCATTCCTAGTATTAATTATGGTGTGTCTATTATTTAGCCGTTTTGGATTAAAGCTCAGGGCCGTCGGTTATAACAGGCAATTCGCCCTGATATCCGGGGTTAATACCAATTTGATGACGATATCTGGAGTTTCCATTAGCAATGCATTAATCGCTCTCGGTGGAAGTTTATTTAGTCAATATCAAGGATTCTGCGATATTTCTCAGGGATTTGGGGGCCTCGTCATCGGATTAACCTCCGTCATCATCGGAGAGAAAATATTTGCATTCAAGAAAGAGCCACTCATTATAATTTCGTGTATTTTCGGATCGATCTTATACAGAATTTTTATAAATATCGCTCTACATGGGAGTACTTTCGGGATAAGGACTCAAGATTTGAATTTATTAACCGGTTTCATGACGATCGGAGCACTCCTGATAAGAAAAAGGTGCAGAAATGCTTGAACTAATCGATATATCCGTCGGAAATATCCTGATCGGCCTAAGCATGGTAATCAGACGCGGAGAATATGTCTTAATTACTGGGGAAAATGGAGCTGGGAAGACGACCCTATTCAATACCATTTCCGGGATAATTAAGCCGGATTCTGGTAGACTCATGCTGAACGATCGAGATATAACGAATCTCCCTCCCTACAAAAGGGCCGTTTGGATTTCCAGTGTTCTGCAGGATCCGAGGGTCGGAACGATCGGTGAAATGACGATCGCCGAGAATTTGTATTTGGCCTCAATGAGGCGAAAATCTCCGGGGCAAAATAAATGCATGAAAAAATCTATCGCTTTTTTTAAGGAAAAACTCAAGGTTTTGGAGATGAACTTGGAAAATAGATTGGATGAAAAGGTCAGGAATCTCTCAGGGGGGCAGAGGCAGGCCCTAAGCCTCGTCATGGCGACGATCGCCGACTACGAATTGCTATTGCTCGATGAAATTACCGCATCTCTCGATCCAAAGAACTCTAAGACCATCATGAATTTAGTAGACAAAATTGTGCGCGATAAGGGCAAAACCTGTCTCGTCATAACCCACGATACCGACTGCATAGAAGCGTTCAGAGGAAGTAGGTTGATCCTCAGCAATGGAAAGGTGGCAAAGTCCACAAATATGAACTCGTAATCATTCGAGATTCCTGAAAATCTGTGGACTTTACATCAAAAAAAATAGTTTGACATGGTACGGCTTTTGAGATAGATTAGCACTCAGGTTGATAGATTGCTAATAGGAAGGAGACGAATTATGAAATTCAGGCCATTGTATGACCGTGTGTTAGTTGAGCGCACGGAATCTGAATCGAAGACGAGCGGAGGCATTATCATCCCGGATACCGCGAAAGAAAAACCGATGGAGGGAGTGGTTGTCGCCGTCGGCTCTGGGACCAGATCAGAGAAAACCGGAGAAATTGCTCCGCTTCAGGTGAAGGATGGAGACAAGATCCTTTTCGGGAAGTGGTCCGGAACCGAGATTAAGATCGACGGAAAGGATTATATCGTCATAAAAGAGTCCGATATTATGGGCATTTTTGGTTAGTTTTTTTTTGAGAATTTTTGGAGATTACGACTATGGCAGCAAAAGATATTCGCTTCTCATCAGAGGCCAGAGAAAAAGTGTTGAAAGGGGTCAATACCCTCGCCAACGCCGTTAAGGTAACCCTCGGACCAAAGGGTAGAAATGTTTTGATCGAGAAATCTTATGGTTCTCCGAGGATTACTAAGGACGGTGTATCCGTCGCCAAGGAAATCGAGCTTTCCGATAGATTCGAGAACGTCGGGGCACAGATGGTGAAAGAGGTAGCCAACAAAACATCAGACCTCGCCGGCGATGGAACGACGACGGCCACCGTTTTGGCTCAGGCCATCCTGACTGAAGGGCTCAAATCCGTCGCGGCCGGATCGAACCCGATGGATCTCCTGAGGGGAATCAACATGGCCGTCGACTCGACGGTTGCCCTTTTGAAGGAGAAAACAAAGACCGTCTCAACGAATGAGGAGATAGCTCAGGTCGGGACCATCTCGGCGAACGGAGAAAAAGAAATTGGGGATATGCTGGCGAATGCGGTGGCAAAAGTCGGGAAGGAAGGAGTCATCACGATCGAGGAGGCAAAATCGTTTCAAACGGAACTAGATGTCGTCGAGGGGATGCAGTTCGATCGAGGATACATTTCGCCATACTTCGTAACGAATTCCGAAAAAATGACCTGTGAGCTGGATAACCCATACATCATGATTTACGAGAAAAAACTATCCAGTCTCCAGCCACTGTTACCAGTCTTGGAGGCCGTCGTCCAATCAGGTAGACCGCTCCTCATCATCGCCGAAGATGTCGAGGGAGAAGCGCTCGCGACTCTCGTCGTCAATAAGCTGCGTGGAGGCCTCAGGGTTGCCGCCGTTAAGGCTCCCGGATTCGGGGATCGCCGAAAGGCAATGCTGGAAGACATCGCCATCCTGACCGGTGGAACCGCAATTTCGGAAGATATTGGGATCAAACTGGAGAACGTCAATATCACGATGCTAGGAGCGGCCAAGAGGGTAACGATCACGAAAGATGATACGACGATCGTCGAGGGGGCCGGAAAGAAGGATGATATTCAGGCTAGGTGCGGTCAGATTCGGAATCATATCGAGAATTCGACATCTGAATATGATATCGAAAAACTTAAGGAAAGACTAGCGAAACTTTCGGGTGGAGTCGCCGTAATAAGAGTCGGTGGAGCGACCGAAGCCGAAGTCAAAGAGAAGAAGGATCGTGTCGACGATGCCCTGCACGCGACGAAGGCCGCGATCGAGGAAGGGGTCGTCCCTGGTGGAGGGGTCGCCCTCCTCAGAGCCATCAAACAGCTCGATTCTCTGAAGCCAGCGAATGACGATCAGCGGGCCGGAGTAAACATCGTGCGCCAAGCTCTGACGGCCCCAACCCGACAGATTTCCAATAATGCCGGAGTCGATGGAGCCGTCGTCGTTCATAACATCATCGCGAAAGATGATTTCAATTTCGGATATGATGCTGCCGGAGATGTTTATACTGACCTCGTGAAGGCCGGTATCATGGATCCGACGAAGGTAGTCAGGACGGCCCTGCAAGATGCGGCCTCGATCGCCGGCCTTCTTCTGACCATGGAATGCGTCATCACCGAAAAGCCGGAGCCGAAACCAGCTCCATGCTCTCCGAATCCTGGGATGGGCGGAATGGGAATGGATTATTAATATCTATAAATGGGGCCCCATGCTGGGCCTCGTTTTTTTTGCTCTTCGTAGAGAAGTTGATTGGAATTAGGACCCAAATTACTTGATCGGTATGGATTGACTCAATCCAAACGCCTCGGGCAGCACTTTTTATTCGATCGAAGAATTCTGGATCGGATTGCAGGGTGCGCTATGCCCTTATCTGAAGCTAGCGTAGTTATCGAGGTGGGTCCTGGTCCTTGTGGGCTTACATCCGCGATCCTGGAGATTATTTGTAACCCTTCCAGACTTTATTGCATCGAAAAAGATATTGCTTTTAAAGAATTGCATGATGATTTTGCCGAAGAATATCCGGGGAAGGTTGGATTTATTTATGGTGATGCTCTCGAAATTCGACCTAACTCAGTGTCAGAAAACAACAGGATCGTTATCATTTCGAATCTTCCATATAACGTGGGAACCAAGCTCTTGACGAACTGGCTCAACGATCTAGATGGCATCGATAAGATGATCTTGATGTTTCAAGAGGAAGTAGCCGATCGGATTTGTGCACAACCCGGAACCAAGGAATACGGGCGCCTGAGCATAATATCTCAGCTCCTATGCGATGTAGAAAAACTCTTCGATGTTCCGAAGGGGGCATTTCATCCACCTCCGAAGGTTAATTCAACGGTTATCAAAATGGTTCCCAAAAATCAAGGCCTAGGCAAGGCAGTGAAGAATCTTCAAAGGTTAACAGAGATCTGTTTCCAAAAAAGAAGGAAAATGATTCACACAATTCTCAGGGCAAAATTCCGAGAGGAATTAATCAGGGATGCCCTCGAAGTCTGCGGGATCAGTCCGACGGCCAGACCCGAAGAGATAAATCCTGAACAATTCCTGCGAATGGCCATGGCCCTCGGCTCAACCGTGTGTGATAGTTGAATACAAGAAAAATCCAAACGCTAAGTTTGCGCATAAAAAAACTCTATTCACTTTAATGATTTATTAAAACTATAACTATAGAACTATCACTAGACAGTCATTTAGTTATTAAAATCTCATGTTCCTTATAATACAACGTATATGCATTACTTTGTTGATGACTACTGCTAATTTACCATATGCATTTGGGGTTGAGAACCAGGATAAGTTGAATCTGCTTGCACCTTACATAGGAGCTGATGCAGGAGTTGTGGGGAGTCCACCGTGGGATGAGATATTCCCTCAGACTCCGAAAGACTTCGAAGAGTTCCTTATACTTGATGGTGAAGCTCAAGGTAAACTAGCAGAAGTTTTTAGATCATACGAACGACCAACTCATAAGTTATTCGTGAGGCACTTTGCTGACGTAGAAAAAGCATTGATGGGATTTAAGTATCCGAATGAGAAAAAGGGTGTCGTCTGGAGTTATCTTTTCGGTATTTTTGGCCGAGATGCTGGGTATGATTTTACCTATGGTTTGGCTGCCTATGAAGGCTATAGAAAACTTCTTGATATAGAATTAGTGTTATCAGATGACGAGTACGAAGTGTGGGATGAGAATCACAGGCCTATGGGTTATATGAGCGCTAGCGCGGAATTTGAGACTCTAGATTGATAAATTCTCAAGAATATTTTCATTTGACATAATCCTAAAAAACTGCTCCAATTAATCTTAGCACCCATTCGTGGTGCATCTTCCTCTTCTTTAACCAGAAGTTAATCCCCACATTTTTCTAAGGAGAACTCTTATGCCTACCATTAACGACATGACTAATATAGACGATATTTCCCTCCAGTTTGTTGGAAGGAAGTATATCAATTTGCTTGGTGGAGAGTACAAGTTTAAAAATGAATTTATTGGAAAAGCAATTAATGACAAACAAGCAGCAGATACACTGGTTAACCTGATGATTAGATCATCTCCTTTGCACTACTTACGTTTCGACTACAGAGGACAGAACGGAAGAATCAGAGAAGGAATCCGTTTCTATTATCTAATAAATCATCCGGCAACGACAAAGCTGAATATTTATCGCAAGAATGCTGAAGATCCACTAATAAGTAACTGCCAGCAGAAGTGTTATGTAATCGTTGAGTACAAGAAAAACCCAAACCCAAACCCCGAATTCTTGGCGATAAGTGCTATTGCCCGGAAGGACGATATCGATACATTTCACGGAAATCGCGTAGAAGCATCTGATGGTCATCACATCGCATAAAAAACTCTATTCACTTTAATAATTTATTAAAACTATATCTATAGAACTAACACTAGACCCTCGTTTAGTTGTTAGAATCTCATGTTTCTTATAATACAACGTATATGCATTACTTTGTTGATGGCTACTGCTAGTTTACCATATGCATTTGGGGTTGATAATCAAAGTAACTTGGACCAGTATGCAGGTTACGCAGAAGCAAATGCAAGGATTGTGCCTACAGGACAGCCGTGGGAGAGTGTGAGGTTGCCGGAAACGACGAATAAGTCTTACAAGCTCGGTGAAGTAGTGGATGAAGCCCAATGTAAACTAGCAGAAGTTTTTAGATCATATGAACACAAATTAACTAGTGATCTATTCTTGAAGCACTTCGATGAAGTAGAGGCAGCACTAGTTAAGCTAACTCATTCGTATGAAAAAAAGTTCGTCGTCCAGGATTTTCTTGCCAGTAGTTTAGGCCGCTATGCGGGATGTGATTTTACCGACAGTCTGATCAACGATTATGAATGCTATAAGGAACTTCTTGGTGTGACCGAAGAATTATCAGATATTGAGTATGATGAGGATCATAATCCGATTGCTTATAGGCTCGCTGGCTCTGAATTCGATGATCTGGATTGATAAATTCTCCATTTGACATAATCCTAAAAAACTGCTCCAATTAATCTTAGCGCCTATTCATGGTGCATCTTCCCCTTCTTTAATCAGAAGTTAATCCCCGCATTTTTCTAAGGAGAACTCTTATGCCTACAACTAACAATATGACTAATACAGACGATATTTCCCTCCAGTTTTATTGGAAGGAAGTATATCAATTTGCTTGGTGGAGAGAATAAATTTAAAAATTGGCTCGCCGATAACGTAATCAAAGACAAACAAGCAGCAGATACACTGGTTAACCTGATGATTAGATCATCTCCTTTGCACTACTTACGTTTCGACTACAGAGGACAGAACGGAAGAATCAGACAAGGAATCCGTTTCTATTATCTAATAAATCATCCAGCAACGACAAAGCTGAATCTTTATCGCAAGAATGCTGAGGATCCGTTGATAAATAACTGTCAACAGAAGTGTTATGTAATCGTTGAGTACAAGAAAAACCCAAACCCAAAAGCTAAATTCTTGGCGATAAGTGCTATTGCCCGGAAGGACGATATCGATACATTCAATGGAGATTGTATAGAAGCATCTGATGGTCATCACATCGCATAAAAAACTCTACTAACTTTAATGATTTATTAAAACTATACCTATAGAACTAACACTAGACCCTCGTTTAGTTGTTAGAATCTCATGCTTCTTATAATACAACGTATATGCATTACTTTGTTGATGGCTACCGCTAGTTTATCATATGCATCTGAGAATAATAATCAGGATGACTTGAGTCTGCTTGCATTTTGCTTAGAGGCAGCTGCAGGAGTTGAGAGAAGTCCATCGTGGGAGAGTATGAGGTTACCGCAGACAGTGAATGATTTTGATGAATATCTCAAGATTGCGCGTAAGGCTGAAGGTAAACTAGCAGAAGTTTTTAAATCATACGAACGACCAACTTATAAGTTATTTATGACGCACTTTGCTGATGTAAAAGATGCATTGATTGACTTTAAGTATCAGCATGAGAAAAGGGGCGTAGTCGAGAGTTATCTTTGCAGTATTTTTGGCCAAGATGAGGGGGATTACTCTACCGACAGTCTAGTCGATAACTTTACCGACAATCTGGTCGACAACTATGAGTGCTATAAGGAACTTCTCGGTGTGCCAGAGGCACCACCAGATATTGAATATAATGAGAATCATAATCCGATTGGTTATATGTGCGCTGGAGCGGAATTCGACGATCTGAATTGATGGACTCAATCGATCCTGCAAAGCTCGCTTCGATACAGGTAGTTTTTCGTCGGTTTTGATATATTGCCAAGATTCTTGAAGGATAGGACGAAGATTATACCAACATTCGGCTTGATATCCTTATCACTGAAATTAGATTTATGAATACCGAATCCCATTCCGAAGCACTCATCCTGGTAATCAGCGAATAGGCTATGCAGTAAATTTCGGTTTCCAGATTTTTTCTTAAGATTCATAACTTTGGATCCGGAAATTTTCCAGAACTTGGTGAGCTTAAATGAAACCGAAATTCCCAGCTGAGAAACTTCATGATTTCTCAATTTGTTCGGCCTTACGTCATAGACATAACCGATATCGGTCGAGATTTTTCCGATTTCGAAATTCACACCAGACTCGAACATTTTGCTCTGTCCCAGAACTGGAATGCCGACGAATCTAGTTCTGAAAGCCAGATTTTCGAAGGGCTTTATAACGAACCTACCAACGGCCGAGTTGCGACCACTCGGTTTGTCTTTTTTCCCAGCATCTCTAATCGTCTGCGAATTGCCGACAAAAAAATGAAGCCACCGGCGCCTGGAGTTATAGATTGAATTTTCTAGGCCAGCCGATACTCTTTCTCCCTCCTCAATATCATCGAATCCCCCGATTCGGTTGAGGGCGTGAAGATTCAGGTCATCGATACTATACAGAACGGAGTCCTCGTTCTGATTAATTTTATTGCGACTCCCGAACGATTCGAGACTGGATAATGTTATCCTCGGTCCCCAAATCGATGTCTGTCCGAGGCTTGGAATTTGACTTACGAATGGCATGAATCCGCTGATTTGATTTTCAACTGCTGGGCAAAATTTGGCCGTTTTCCCAGTTAAATCGTTGTCAGATCCAGCCCTGAAAATATCTCCCCTGATTCCAGTTAATAGATCAACCGCGACCTTGTCGACCTTTATATTCTTCTTCCAATTTACCCTATTCGTGGATCTAAAAAAATTACCAGCAAAATTCGGAGCTTTTTCCTGATTTCTAGAGAGATATACAGTATCGTTCTCAACTTCGACGGTTTCATTTAGAACATTCTGATACCTTTTGATGAGGCTGAAATGCGGGAGCACGACCGGAGATGTCGCATTATCAGGAGTCTGGTAAAGAAGGGCCTCATTTTTAATGAAATAATCTTTATCGAAAAATTCCAACGATAGATTCGATTCATTATATCGGCGCTGCCAGATAAATCCGGAGCGTCCTCTGTCCTGTACTGGATACTTCAGCTTATAGGTCACGTCACTCGATCTATTCACCCGGAGTGTTAACCTCTTATTGTCCAGGGCAAATGATTTAAATGTCGAATCGACGTGCCATCTCGTCCTTTTCTCTCGTTCATCCGTGTTTTCCCGTGTTGAGTTGGTCTTCGTCAGTACGCTGGCCGAAATATCGATATCACCGTGTGTCAGGGCCTGCCTATATTCTCCGGCCGCGAATCCTCTCCCCTTCGTATTAAGAAACGGCGTCAATTTTAGGTCTTTATCATTATCGATGACGATGAAATATGGGACACCGACGAAGAGGCCAGTATCGTTGTTCGATCTTATTATCGGAGATAGAAATCCGGATTGTCTCTTTACTCCAAAGGCCGGATGCTTGAAGTATGGCAAGAAAAATACTGGCACCCCTTTGAAGCGTAGTTTAGCATTACTATATACGAACGATTTCTTTTTGGAATCATAGGTTACTTTATCGGCGGCGATATCCCAGAGCGGGAGGGAGCAGTGAGTCTCGCTGCACGGGGTATACGTCGCATCATTAAAGGAGAATATGTGAGACTTTTTAGAAGCATCTCGAGCCCTGACTTTCGAGGCGTCTGTTAGGACGACGAGGAAGGCTTTTGCAATCGCATTTTCCAGATCTTTATCCAATTCGACATTCCGGGCGGCAATGATTTCGCCCGTTGGTTCTCGAATGATAGTATCGCCATGCAGCCTAATAATTCCAGAATTTTTGTGATAAACAATTTCCTCGGAGTGGAGTTCTCGGGAGCTGCCGTCCTCTAGATTCTGGGTCACTATAACGCCCCCGGAGGCAGTGATAGTGCCCGAATCGAAGTCATAAGAGATTTGTTCGGCCGAAAGGATTATCTCGGCACCGACGGAACAGCAATACAGAGAAATGACTAAAATGATGCGGATAAAGAAGAGATAGCCCCTCAATCGCCGTCCCTGATTATCGAATAGCTGCGGATGTTAGAATATACTAGATCCCCCTATGAAATACATCACAATCGTTGTATAATGCCGATACCGATCGGGGAGATTTTTTTTGTGACAACATTGAAGAAGGTCTGCCTAATAGACGTATCCGGATTTATCTATAGAGCATTTTACGGATTTCAAAATATAACCCGGCGCTTGGAAGATGGATCGATAATCGAGATTGGAGCGGTCTATGGTTTCTGTCTTTCGATGCTGAGGTTGATGTCAAAATTCAAGGAGGCCATGTTCGTGGCCGCCCTCGATTCCTCCCGCCGAACATTTAGAACTGAAATTTATCCCCAATATAAGGCCAACAGAAAATCGACACCACCGGAGCTGGCGGCTCAATTTCCAATCGTTCGAGAAGCCTGCGAATCCTTTGGCCTCCGCCCGTTGACCATCTCAGGATTCGAGGCGGACGATATAATCGCGAGCTACGTTAGGACCATTTCCGAGAAGCCGGGATATGAAGTCATCGTCATTTCATCCGATAAAGATCTGATGCAGATTTTAGATTATGATCAAAATAATTCCAGGATCAGACTTTATGATCCGATGAAGCAGAGGTTCATCAGCAATTCGGATGTGATAGAAAAATTCGGAGTACCGCCAAATATGGTTTTGGATGTCATGGCGCTAATGGGGGATAGCTCCGACAATATTCCGGGGGTTCCTGGGATTGGGATCAAGACGGCCGCGGCCTTGATCCTCGAATACGGTTCCCTCGAAAATCTCATTCTCAATTTGGATAAACTCCCCAAAAATAAAAAGAATGAGATTCTTAGGAATGAAATCGAAAAGGCAGTAATGTCGAAGAAATTAGCTGCCCTGAAAGATGATCTGGTAGTTGATTTTCAGTATTCGGAAGCACCCTTCCAAGATATCGAAAGTTTTCTGGAAAAATATACCTTTGAAGATCTTATAAAGAAAATCAAGAATATATGATCCTGTGAACAGCAGACGGAGACGATCTTCTTCCCCATAAATTCCAGGCAAGCCATCCAAAGGTAATACCGGCAATGACACCATAAGCACGGTCAATCCATGACCCGTTCCCCTTCTTCCCGTACAACCTCTCCACCTAAGACATTAGGTTCGAGGGATTGCAATCTTTATTCTCAGACACCGGCAAAGCATCAGGAAATCTATCAACAATATCATCCCAGGTAGCATTAAGATTCTCCCAAAACCACCCCAAATACCCAACGTTAGGATAACGTCTTAAATAAAATTCATCCCAATAACCACCAACATAATCCCAAAGCACCCCTCCGTAAGAAGAGCCGGTCAAAGTAACGAGCTTATAAAATTATCTGTAACTTACCGAAATCAGTAAGAACACGGAATAGATGCATTTCCTGAGAAGGCTCCACCCCTCAAAAAACTACATTAAAGAGAAGTCCCTTCCCTACTAAACCACCAGTATTCCACCTGTAATGTGAAAAGTTTGTCCGGTACCATCCTTCTCGCAGATCCTTGCCTACATTGTTCGACCTACTCTTCGCTAGCATGCTAGGCCAGGGAGGTCTGCGAGGGCACCTGGGGGCCAGGGGTTTGCTGTCGAGATTCTCCACCGAACGAACCGGGTGGATACTACCCGATTCCTGCGCTATGCGATGTTCTCAGCTTGGCCTATGCTGTGATTGGGAATCCTTAGTTCCCTTCTTCGTCTTTCTTCTTGGATCCCTCGTCCGCTGCCGCTTCCTCGTCCGCTTTCCTCTTGGCTTCCGCTGCCGCTTTCACTTCTGGATCGACCTCATCTTTTGCTTCTGTAGAACCTACTGGCTTAGCTGTGTCCCCGTCTTCTGTAGCCTGGACGTTGAATGACAGGGCTGCGGCTAGTATTAAAGCAAAGGCGCTTACTTTTGTTAACATTTTCACTTCTCCTTAAGGAAAATTAGCTTGGAAACCTTTTTAGGGCTCCACCTGTGTTCTCATTCTACTACCAATCCCTTAATTTTCTATTAATTTTTTTTCCACACAGACTATCCGCGACCTCATATTGAGGTCAAAATCCAGGCAATCCATCCCTCTCCCATAGAGTAAAAAAATGAAGATAACGTTAACACAGTAAATGTAAAATAAATCATAATATTATGTTTTATTGGTTTATAATCCATAATCCGAGGTTGAAAAATGGGTCGTATAGCTTTAGATGTGTATAGAAGGCTCATGATGGAATAGACCAGAGATATCGCCAAAAGCTCGTAGTGGCCCGTATTAATTTGCACCTCTAGCATCTGTAATTTCGCGATGAAGTTAATGAATGGAGGGATCCCGGCCATCGCGAACATCGCGCCCACGATACTACATCCCATCATCGGGGAATCTCTCATCAGGCCCGATAAATCGGAAAATGTCGGAATATTGCGGGACTTTCTAATATTCAGGAGTGTCGCAAAAAAGCATACCGACGCCATGGAGTATGTAAAAATATATAATACAACGGTTTTGGATGTGGAAATTTCATTCATAACCGCGAAGATGGAAAGGATAAATCCGGCCTGTCCGACCGAAGAATATGCGATGAATTTCTTGATGCTATCCTGAAAAAACGGCATGATTGCCCCGATCGTCATCGATATAGCAGATATCAACTCCAGGAATAACTGGGCGTGTATATGGTGCCCAGCCAGCATAAACTTGAAAAATCTTATGAATATGAAAAATATAAAAAGTTTCCAGATAGCGTCGAAGAACATGATGAGGCCGAGCGAGGCCTTATCATATATATCGATCATCCAGGAATGGAAAGGCGCCGCCCCAATCTTGAAGAGGAGGGCACTAATTACCAGGGCTCCGCCCATAATCGCCTGGAAACTCGAATCGAATTTGAGTTTTGGAAATGAAAGGCTACCCGATACTGAATAATACAAACTCATCCCATATAGCAATACCGCCGTCGCCGCATACGAGGCCAATAAGAACCTTATTACCCATGCCCTTGAATTATCTTCTCCTCCATCGGAATTGAATAGCATAAGAAAACACACCGAAAATGTGTATAATTCGAGGCCCAACATTAACGATAAAAAGTGATTAGCCGAGAGGCATAAATTTATCGAATTAATAATACCGAATATAAAGATATATACATGGCTCGGTAATACCCTGTGAACATGTGTAATCGATATGATCGCAAAAGTTATTACCGAAAACGCCATCAATATAGATTTTATATTCGATAATCCCGAATTATATATAAATAACGAATTCGAAAGACCACCATTGGTGACGCTGTATGAAAGTGTAACGATCAAACACAATACCGATACGATCAGGGAAAATTTTGGAAAGATTTTTATGGCTTTTTCTTCGCTCAACAGAAATCTGCCAACGAAGAGAAGCAATAAAGCTCCGATCGTTAATACGTCAGGCAACGCGATTATTAACCACCGTAAATTGCTGAGATTGCTAGAATCCACGTGCAATTCCATCAATCAAAAATTTGTAGAGATTGTCCACCAATTCCAGTGGATTCACAAGTATCTTAAACTCATCCAGAATATTCGCCGCCGTTTTCACTGGGGAATTCTGGAGGTTGAGACCAATTCCAATGACCGCATACGGATAAAATATTTCGACTAGAATCCCGGCGACTTTTCTGCCATTCGGGAACATGATCGCTTCGGCTGGATGTGTCACCAAAATATCATTCGGGAATTTGGTATTGATCCGATCTCCATCCCCAGTAATCGAGGCTAAAAAATCTCTGAGGGCAACAACGGAGATATCCGTAATCATCGGGGAAGTTTCCGCCCGAAGCCCCAATTTCCCAATATTGATGATATAGCTACAGTGAAAATTTCCTAACCTGGAAATCCAGACCCTTTTATTCAGCCGCCCACGTCCTGATGTCTGGATATCGGCCAAAATAGCCATATCATCGATTTTTTGACTAGAATAGTTCTTGCCAACTAATTCGATGGCGTAGTCGTTCGTGCTAGGAAGCTCGGCAAAATGTAAAATTTTAATAGACACTTCAACTGATTTATGTTCCAAAAAAAACTGTGCTAGAATACATCATGATGAGGCAGTATCTCACCGTTTTTCTGTGACCTTAGAAAGAAATGATTTACCGGATGGTTTTCTCACGGGAGTATCAGCCGTAGCGATCGATACCGAAACGATGGGGCTGCTACCTCATCGGGATCGTCTGTGTGTGGCTCAGTTTTCGAGGGGAGACGGAGATAGTGTTATCGTACAGTTCGATCATTACGAGGCTGCCACCAATATAAAGAGATTACTACAAGACGCAAAAATTTTAAAAATTTTTCATTATGCGCGATTTGATATGATGATGCTGTATAAATACCTAAACATCATGGCAAAAAACGTTTACTGCACGAAGATTGCTTCGAAGCTTTCGAGGACATATACGCAGAGACATAGTCTCGCCGATCTTTGTCGTGATTTATTGTCGATCGAAATTTCCAAGGAACAGACTTGCACGGATTGGGGCGCCGAAAATTTAACGCCGCAACAACTGAAATACGCGGCGAATGATGTAATATATCTCCATGAGATTAAGGCCAAATTGGATGCCCTCTTGATCAGAGAAAACCGGATGCACTTGGCAGAAAGTTGTTTCAGATTTTTAGAGACCAGGGCGGCTTTAGATATTCTGGCCGGAGAAAATTATGATATTTTTGCTCACTAGATCCCTCCCAAAACTTCCACAATCAGATCTATTACTAGGAGACACGGAGCGCAGAAGCGGAGTGTACTTAGGGGTACATGAGCATTCGAGCACCGGATCGACGAAGGAAGAGACTGAATGTGGGAGTTTTGGGAGGGGGCTATTGAAAAAAGATGAATAAAAGTATCAAGGAAGAGGCAGCGAGAGTAATCCGAGAGGAAGCGGAGGCCCTCGATTTGCTTGCCCGAAACATTCCAGCTGATTTCGAGAGGGCGGTAGATATTATATATGAGTCCAAGGGGAGAATCGTCGTCTCCGGGATAGGGAAAAGCGGCCTGATTGGAAGGAAAGTCGCGGCCACCCTGTCCTCGACGGGACAACCAGCTTTTTTTATGCATCCGAGTGAGGCCCATCACGGGGATTTGGGAATGATTGGGATCGATGATATTTTGTTCCTCATCTCAAACTCCGGTGAATCAGTCGAACTGTTTCCAGTTATCGATTTTGCTAAACGTCGCGGGAATAAGATAATTTCCATTTCGAAGAATGAAAAATCGACGCTGGCCAGAGAATCGGACGTTGCCCTATGTCTGCCAGATTTCAGGGAGGCCTGCCCGATTGGGATCGCACCGACCGTATCTTCGACGATGACTTTGGCCCTCGGTGATGCCATCGCAATCGTCCTCCTGAGAAAACGAGGATTTACGATGGAGCAGTTTAAGGCGCTGCATCCGGGTGGTTCCATTGGCCGTAAACTACTGTTCATCCGAGATATTATGAGGAAGAAAATGCCGCTTCTAAGGATCGATGACGGCATGCAAAGGGCCATCATCGTGATATCTGAATGCGGAGTCGGATGCGCGGGGATCATCGGGGAGGATGGCGGATTACTCGGGATTATAACGGATGGAGATCTGAGGAGGCATATGGCGGCCAATTTGTTGACGAAAAGTATAAAGGAAGTTATGACGACAAAACCGATTATGATCACTGAGGATATACTGTGTTCGGAAGCATTGCGGATAATGGAAGATAAAAAGATCAATAATCTATTCGTCGTTGGTAATCATGACGACAAAATTCCGGTCGGAGTCATTCATTTACATGACATCGTCTCAAAGAAAATTGTCTGAGAAGTAGGATTTATTCCAAATATTTACTGCATTTAAATACTAATTAGTTATGATAATTATAGAAATGTTGGGGAGGATATATTTTTATGAAAATATTTGATAAATTTTCTAACAAGAACGTTGGAAAACCAGGCCTCACAAGGCTCTGGGGGGGGGGGGCTCAGTCTATTTGTCCTATTAATGCTGGGAATCCAGCCAGTCAATTCTTCTTGGGGATTTACTGACGTCCCAATTTTTGTATCAGACAGGATTTGTCCCAAAGGTTCTCGTGATAGATTTGCTGAGTTCGGGGAGAGGTCGTTTGTTAGGGGGGATCCTCCTCCATTTTTGATGAGGACTGCTTCGGGTTCGTACGATACGGCTTTTTTGCCGAACCTGTTTGATTGTCCATTGGAGATTTCCTCTGGAAGCATGTCGTCTTCTGGGGCGATGGTGGATAAGTTTCCTTATCTATGTTTTGGCGATCAGTATTCTTTTATTAGGGCGAGTTATTACGGTGATCTTTCATTGCCGGTGCTCCATTATATGATCGGATACTGGTCTAAAGCCTTTTCTAGCAGCGAGGCTGACTTTGTAAGAATTTTCCTATTTGGAAGAAAATTAAATGATTCCTGGACATCAGGTACTGAAAGTACTTCTGGTAAAATCCTGGAATCTATCAAAGGATATATTTCCAGCGAAAAGATCACTGCCTTATTTGATCATGTTAATCATCTCAATACAAGATTCTGGATAAGTTGTTGCATAGGAGGAGTTGCTTCTATGGGATGGGTAGTTTCTTCTATCTATCATCATTGGACAAAGAAACAACCTAACTGGAATGTTTGTAAACTTAATGGATTATAAACTTTAATACGATATCATTACTATAGATGAATTGGGGAGGATTAGATTTTATGAAAATATTTAACAAATTTGCTAGCAAGAACGTTGGAAAACCAGGCTCCACAAGGCGCTGGGGGGGGGGCTACCTCTGTTTGTATTGGTCTTGTTTTTAGAGGCTGAGATTTCCCTGGCTCGCGGATCTTCTTGTAGTCATTGTCCTATTCTTTATGCGAATTTTGTGAACCGTGCCGAATCCAGTCCGTATTGGTTGGCTGGGGCAAGGGATGCGGAGGCGGGAATTCAAGGCCCTGTGCTGTGGGATTCTGATTTGCCTGGTCCTGGATCTTGGAAGGGAATGTGGTTCAGAACTCCTAATGATCTCATTTTCGACCAGTATGGCCGGGGACCGGGTGGCCCTGTTTCCGAGAATGGCCCTGCTGATCATGTTACTGAAGTTCTCGGGGAATGCGGAATTGTTTCGGGGATTACTTATGTTCTTAGGTGGCATGAACCCTGGGCCTATAGTTCATCTACCTGGGATTGTACCCCTTCTTATTCCAATCCTTTATTTGAGTACTATTATGGATACTGGGATCGTTTTAAGACTCTTCATGGGAATTGGGATGAAGTTTATGGGCGAATCTTTGATGCTCATGACCATTTTTGTATCGGTATAGGTATCGGGGCCCTGACCACAAGTGTCGTGGGTTTTGCTTCTTGTCTTCTTTTGAGAGCCCGTTTTAATTCCAAAATCTCATGTTATAGGCTTAAGGGGTTATGATTACTCCTGATATGCATTGGAGATGGTCTGGGAATCGATGTGATCCAGGACGGTTAATCCGTAAGATTGCGTAGTTTCATGGCCCTTGCCCATGACGACTACGTTATCTCCGGGCAGGGCCTTTCTGGGTTGATTTACTGCCTCTCTAACCTTTTTATCACATTCTATTAATGATCGAGGCGACCGTTTGGTCTTTCTCCTTGCTCCCCCGGGAGGATCCGAATTCGAAGTTATATGCATCCTTAAGGCATGCTCCGAATATTCCGGCGACCGTCGATATGATGCCGACGGCCTCTCCGGGGAGGGTTTTGCGATATATTATGATGACGACGAGACATGTGATCAATCCGATCGCCGCCGCCAAAACCATCACGTCGGCCCGAATATTTCGCCGACCGGTGTTGATTATAGCGATATCGCGAGTCCTGGCATTTTCTTTATCCTTTATGACGGCGAGTTCGATTTCTCTTTCAGAACTAATCAAAGCCCTCTGAAAGAGAAAAAACATCTTTTTATCATTTTTTAGTTTTTCGATGGCCTCCGCTTCGTTCTTGCTATTCGTTACATTTTTGGCGATATCGAGAAGTTGCCTGGAAACGAAATCTATACTCGTCCCTGATAGCCACTTCGTTATTTTTGGGGAAAGTTGCGCCAAAGATAATATGGCCTGTAAAATGGTTGCTGTTATCATTGTTTCCTCCTTTGATGGTTAAGTTTTTAGATGGTATTTTTTTTGTATACAGTTTGTTAATCAAGTTGTGATAGTATCATCCTGCGTCATGACGATGACGCATAGGGGGATTCGTTCATTAACTTGAACGAATAAACCGGGGGTATATGGGAGTCTCCGCAAGGGGGCTCCCATTTTGTTATTTTAGATCCCGGTTTGATCGTGAGGATCCTACTTGGTGAGGACTAGTGCCTTTATTGCATCGAAGTTCACTACATCCCCGCCTACCCTTTTAGTCGCGTAAAATTCAATGAATGGTTTTGAATTATACGGGTCCTTGAGGATCGTGATGGTCGGTTTCTCAGCGATCTGATATCCCTCATACAGATTTGCGAACAGTACGGGGACGCTTCGATCGTCCTTTTCTTCGCTAACCTTGGGCATGTCATCACATATGACGACGGGATACCCGAGGAGTGTATCCGGAACTCCATGAGCTATCGAATTTTGCCACAGGAATTTCCTGGTCGTTTCATCCTTAATCGTACGGATGTGAGACGCCGCATTCCGAGACATTATCCAAGTTGCCCCCGAGAGATATTTCGATGGCAATAGCTCCATAAGCTCGACTATCTTCGAGTAATCCGAAATTTCTCCGATATTCCCGCCGACTATACCTTGAATCGCCTTGGGGGCCGGCTCATCGGTCGATATTTCATATGTCAAGATGCCCTTCGGTTGCGAAACTCCATCTCCATACAAAAAAGACTTATTCTCTGAGGCGGCCATTTGGATCGTGATCTTATCCTTAATGAACTCCTCGACCTTGATGGAATGATCATCAAGGAGAGAATGCGCAACTTTTGGTTTCGCAAAGAGCTGATGAAGATGAATCGAAACTTTAGAGATCGACGCCAACTCATCGTTCCGAATAAGCTCATTGGTGACCCATCCGGATGTTTCATTTTCATCGAAATCTACGACGACATCGAGGCGATCGCTCGTCGTATACGTCACCCTCGAGAGGGCCTTAATTGGGCACAGAGATTGGATGCGATCGGTTATCGACGTTGATATTGAGGTCGGGATATTCATTTCCTCCTGCTCATCTCTGTTCCCCTTTAGGTACGCTATGAATTTTTTGATGTCCAAGGATGCTGGATCTGCCGGGATGGCTGGTCTTTCATCTCTGATATTCATGATTTTTCCTCCTAATTACAAATTAAGTGTTATAAAATGAGACATACTCATTCCTATTGCGATCCCGGTGATTTTTTTTAGTCCGGAGTGAGAAAAGATAAAAAGTGAGTATGGCCGGAAAAGAGATGCGAAATGAAGGTCACATAGCTCAGTTGGTAGAGCACTGCGTTCACATCGCAGTTGTCACAGGTTCGAGTCCTGTTGTGACCACCATTTGAATTCTCTGGAATAACCGGGATCTAAATTTAGGGTATTGCTTTCAACATACTGTATGCAAATTATTTTTTGTCCCATAAAGAAAAAAAATATATTCCATTCAGAATTATGAAGGTAATTGCCTGGCTTTTTAGTGAGAATCTCGGCAAAATCAGTCAGCATTTCGAGAGAATCTGATTCATTTTTGACACATGATTTTTATCAATGTTATCGCTTAATTCCTCTTAATGCTTGAACTAATATCTCTAAAATGCCTAAAATTGGCACGTGGAGTTCGCGTGGGAGAGAACGGTAATGAAGATAATTGTCTGCGCGCTGTTGAGCGTTCTATGGATGCCGATGGGGTGTTTTGCGGAGGATTCTGACTCTGATGATCAGGATGCCGCTAAGCAGGTAGAGGAAAAAAAGGAAGAGAAACCTGAGAAAGAAAATCGAGCATTAAAACTAGGGAAGGGTGGAAATCCAGAATTCGATATCTCTGGATCTGCTGCTTTTCACGTTGGGAATGCTTCGCCAGATATAACATATTACGACGGAAGCGATGCTCCAAAGCAAATAAAGACCGATCAGAAATCTACTGCTGAGACCGCTAAAGATACTTCCTGTGCGAGGATGTGTGCCGGAGAAGCTGAGGTTAATTTCTCAGCAAAGGGAACCCTCACCAACGGATGGTTTTATGGGGCATTCCTATCGTTGGATGCCATGAAAGGAGATACAGGCATCGATAAGGCCTATATCTCGTTCGAAAGAGATAATTTTGGAACGATTAATGCCGGAAACGTCAGGGGGCCTGAGTCGACCTTCATGTGCGGTGGGCAACAGCTCATGGGCGGTATATATGGAGCCGACGGAGCCTACCCCTTCGATCTCGAATATGCGACCGGTGTGATCAGCCCGGTATACCTCTTGGGCTTCTCCAACAAAGCGACCAAGATGGTTTATTATACGCCGACGATTAGCGGGTTCCAGGCTGGAATCTCCGTGACTCCCGATACGAAACACATTGGGCACGCCGCTAAAGATGGGGGTACTGGAGATAGCTCCCTTGGGAATGATCCCGGGCTCTTCGTTAAGGGGGATAAAGATTCCGAACGGCCGTCCGGTAGGAACGGGTACGCTATCGGTTTGAAGCATACTCACGACTTTATGAACGGATGGTCCACTCAGTTTGGGGCCGCCTTCCTGACGGAGGACTCCAAGCCTACCGAGACTAATTGCTATGTCGGCGATGTTGTCGACAAGAAAGATGCCGTCGGAACCGAGGGGGAAGAAGGATATGAACCAGCCATCGAGGCATCGACCCCCGTTCCAAGACGTATAAAACTAAGGAATGCCAAGGCTTTCTACATTTCTGGAACCGTGGCCTATAACAACTGGGCATTCGGGGCTGGATTTTTGCATAATGGAAAATCCAGGTTACCAAAGGATTCAGAATTCATGTCGAGTGATAATAAAGCCGTAATACCGGGTGGATTCTTGGTGGCGAAGGACGGTAATGCAGGTTATGCCTGGAACGTTGGTACCAGATATATCTGGAAGCAGTGGACATTTACTGGAGTCTATAACAGGACACACAGGAAGGTGACGGCTGGTCAAAACGCATCCGGAAATATCTACACATTATCCGTTGAATATCTCGTTTGTCCGGGACTCAAATTCTTCGGAGAATTGGATCAGATTTCGACTAAGTCTTGCGATTATGCTTGTTCTGTGTATAATTTGGTGCGCGCCAAGAAGAATGCTATCAAGAAACAGACTGCGACATTCATCGCCGTCGGTGCTAAAATTAGCTTCTAAGTCTGTTGGAAAAAATTAGTCGTGGAAAAGACTGTAAAGCAGGTTGAAATTGATGAGTTCATTAGGGAGTTGAGTGATGGGGATAGCATTTCCGTATACACTGATGGAGCATGTAGCGGAAATCCTGGACCTGGAGGGTGGGGGTGTATTCTAATCCTGCGCCATAGTAAGGCCATTCTTTCTGGTTTTGATACTGCTACGACAAATAATCGTATGGAGTTATTGGCCGCAATCGAGGGCCTTCGAGTTCTGCCGAAAAATATTAAAATTTCTCTGTATACCGACAGTTCATACGTTCTAAATGGAATTACAAAATGGATAGATAAGTGGAGGATAACCAATTGGATTTCGAGTGCTGGAGTTCCAGTTAAGAATCAGGATTTGTGGCAGCTCCTGCTGGATGTATCCAGTGGGAAAGATATAGACTGGCTCCTCGTTAAGGGGCATTCTGGTTGCGCCTATAATGAAGATGCAGACGCCTTGGCTAAGAGCGCAATAGTATCATCCATCATGAGGGGATGATCGGTTCCGAAAATATTGACCTTCAGAATTTATAACTCTTCAAATTCTAGGCTCCATGTTGCTTTCCCGAAATTATCCGATTTGCATTTAAAATTTGTGAGAATCATCGAAAAGATGGGGCGGAATGTCACGAATCCATCCCCGGTCTCCAACGAATCGTCGACATACTTCATGGCCGGACTGTCCGTGCCATATTGCCTAACCTCGATTAATGAAGAAATTTTAAAGCAGTCACCGCTCTTGAGCAGCGATACGTCCGGAATATCCTGAGTCTCTATACAACATTTTTGTTTGATTTCGCCTCGTTGTCCAGCGATTGGTTCCATATTGAGATTTCTCGGAATATCGAATTTGTCGATTGGGAACAGGGTTTGAGTGGCGTTCCTCGAAATAAGAGCGACTCCCTTATCCGATTCGATCTTCAACGTAAATAACTTGTTCATAATTCTTTCTCCTTTTTTAAAAAATGGTTTTTTTCACCTTCGATTAATTAATCATTAATTGTTTTTACTTACACTAATTACCGACGACAACATTATTTTTTATGGCATATCTGAGTGAAAAACGAATTTTTACGCAATCTGTGTATAATTTCGTGCTCCCTCGTGGCCTGGACCTCCTCTGGCCAATCTGCGAGTTTGATTAGAGAGATTGAAAGTAATGATCAAATATCATGTAAGTTGTTTCGACAACTGGAGCTACTCACTTCCACAAAAACTGGTGTCGTCGTCGTTTGCGAGGCTGATGGGAAGACCCAGCTCAAAGCTATCATGAGCATGGTCTGCAGGCTAGAAACCGAGTTAGGTCATCCTCTGTCACATTATGCGGATCTTGTTATAGGCCTTTCGGCCGGAACTTACGCTGCTTACGGATTGTCTCTCGGAATTCCTCAAAGCGAGCTACTTCGTCGTTTCCCAGATATTCCTAGCAGGTTAACGGTCCCCGCCAGTATCGGCCGCTGTTGTTGCACGGCAACCAGACGCCTGAAAGATTTAGCTAACGCTTATACGACAGGAGAGATACCATACGCTTCGGATAAATCGCTGGAAAATATGTACGATGCATTTGAAGACCCCGCAGAGCTTATGACTACGCTCGGCGACGTAAGAACACGAGACCCAATCATCCCGCTAATTGATTGTACATCATCTCAGAGCACAGATCCAGTAGAAAGAATAATTTCTTCCATGATGGAGCGAGATGTGGCCGCAAAACATAGTTTCTCCAGGCCCTGTTGGGCGAACGTCATCGATTTCACTCAGATTATGATGGATATGGCCGTGATGGCCGGAGTTGATCGAGCTGATTACGGAATAACTCGTGGCGCCGCTGATCTGACGAGGCTGACAACTTCTGAGGCTCGCACGGTGTCGGAACCGCCATCCAGGCAGGGAAATTCTCCTGACGAGCGTCATTCATCTATCATCTTCAGATTTACGGCTGATACAACTAATGATAGCACGACATCTATCTATCCCGCGTTAACAAGTAAACCTCATTCTCTGGAGGCCTCGTTTACCTTCAAAGTGCCACTCATTTCATATCCGTCGAAGGAGCTTCCGTTCAGAGTAGTCGAACAATGGATCGCCGATCGTGTAGATGAAGCCTTTTCCAATGAACAAACTGAAATCAGCCAGATTGTGAGTGCTTTAGCCGGATTCCTTAAAGCAAGGTGTCAGTCATACTAAACATTTTCGAGAGTTTTCAATTAAAGATAGATGAGATCTGCAAATAAGACATATTGGCCCTGTTGCATAAGACTAATGATATGCATATTTGGGGCTTTAGCCACCAATTGCTCTCTATCTCTGAAAATTTTTCCCAATATTAAAGGCCGTATAGCAAGAATTGGTGGTATCAGAATGTTAGTTGATCCCCATAAACTGCACATGCGATTTTCGAAATGCTTTTGCAACAGATCTTTTCTATGATTCCGATAACTGATATCTTCAGGCATGTTGATATTTTTATACAAATTCAAAAGTATGGAATTTGGCAGATAATTCTGATTAGGCCGTCAGTTTCTCGGGGTGAAAACGATAGCTTCCCTCCATGGAGTCTGATGATCCCATTCGCCAGGATTATCCCGAATTCTCCGGGATCGGTCGTTTTTCCTATCGTATATAAACTCCTTAAAGATTGCTGAAGAAGTTGAATTTCATCTTCTGAGGGTTGATCGCTCATCTCAATGCTGATCTCAAGTTCATTTTCAGTCGTTCGATTCGTCGAGATCGTAATTCCCATTTCATTTTGAGGATCCATTCTAATCGCTCGTACCAAAATATGGAAGATAGCCTGCTTCATAGCATTTTCGTCGATAAAAATGACTTCCCCAGCATCGGTCGAATCGATCTCAGAATGAATTTCCACTCTGGACCCCATAATTCTTTCGTTAAAAAATTCGATCGAATTCTTTACGAAATCTGAGACGAGGACTTCCCTGCGATTCAAGGCCGCATTCCCGGCCTCGAGACCCGACAAATCCGTCAGAGTCTCAATAATTTCATCCAGTTTTTTGGCGGAATCCACAATCCCCTGAAAATATCTTGATTGCTTCTCATTCATTTCTCCGAAATACTTTTTTTCCAATATATCGGCGAATCCCATGATCGTGATCAGTGGCCCCCTCAGGGCCAAAGAAATGTTGGATACCAAGCGCTCCTTCATATGATCTACCCTAGATATAACCTCCGTCTTTTCTGTGAGTGTTTTCTCTAGATTCGCCCGATCTGTCGCATCAAAAAACCGGATCAGATGAAATCCATCTGGTAGGGGGACATAGCTATAATCTATCGTTTTGTCATTCGATAAAGAAGTTGTCGAAGAAAATTCAATCCTCTGTATTGCCGTATTTATCAGGCCCTCCGCAAATTTTTCTGCATCGACAGTGGATTCGAAGCATCCCATCGACATCCTGAAAAAATCCTGCAAATGGAGGCCAGCGATCGCCGCCGTATCACTAACATTCCAGATGGCCTTGACCGCCGGGTTCGTCATTCTGATTCGAATATCCGTTCCGAATACGATGACTCCCTCCCTCAGATGCCCAAGAGTTTCCCGTTGCACGGCCGAAATGGAGTGTACCTCCCGCTCGAGGGCCACCTTATCCGAAATATCTTCGCATATTACGATGAGACCACCACCGCGATTCGGAGATATGCCGATATTCATGAATTTCCCACCCTTTAGATGCAGCGAGGTATGGTACGGCTCGATAATATTTAGGAATAGCTGTTTGAACTGTTCTTTATAATCGACGCTTCCATCGAAACTCACGATCGTCCCATTATCAAATAGAGGATCCAGAATATCGGCAAATTTCTTCCCGAAATATTCTCCCTGCCAATCGGATCCAAATAATTTAACGAAAGTATCATTGGCGAAGACGAGCTTGGTCTGTTCATCGAAAATCGCGATCGGAATTGAAATATTATTTAACGTGTCTTCAGTCTGCTTTTTATAATTTTCATATTCTTTTTGAATGGATTCGAGGTTGGTAATATCGATCGCAAAACCGGTCGCTGGGACGTTTCCGGTGAGTGGGAGCTCAGTAACATCCAAAAATCTCCGCTCCCCATTTATTACGACGTGTTCATTGAATTTCTTTGGTTTTGAGGCGTTTTGATTGTATCCCGAAGATGAGAATGAATTATATTTCGGGGTCGTCAATAAATTTAGATTCTTTTCGATGACGGCATCCTTCGAAGTTTCGAGGGCATCGGAGTATGTCTTGTTACAATAAACGACACGTAAATTTCGATCTTTTTGCCAGATGTATAATGGGAGGGAATCCAAGATGGAATGTAAGACATGATCAGAAGAAGGGCTGCCCTGTTCATCGATCACGAGAATATATACTTTAAATTCTGGATAAAAGAGAAGTCGAAGAGTAATTTTCCCTCCATCCGCTGGACTATATACCGTCGAATACTCGATGACCTCTCGCGAGGTATTACTCGAAGAAATCTCGTCGACTGCCTTTGTGAGAAAATCTCCGAATGACGCCTTACAGAGCCTGACGAATCGGATGGGAGGTAGGAAATTTCCAGGATCAGCGGCCCGTAAAATGATCTTTAGTTTGCCTGAGATGAGGACTTCTCCGCCATCGAATATCCAGGCGGCGAATGCGACGGGAAGACCAATTAAAGCCCTCTCCAATAATCCGGAGCGTAAAAAAACGGAGGAATTTTCCAAGATGAGTTACAACCCAGGGTTCCGGCAATCGCTGGGGAAATACTAACCCAATTACCACCAAAGGACCACTCCATTTTCAATCTAAAAGGAACCCCTATATTCTGGAGCCTTCAAATCAGTTTAAAAAATGACCATCGCGACGAAAACTTACAAAGCAAAGGTTTAATACAAATCATCACGGATAACCCAGTTGCCAACCAAATCAACCCAGAAACAATTGACTTACATGCTTCCTTCTCAGATTTATATTTTTCCTTAAGTGCGTTATATTGGACCTTCATCGCCTTATTCATAGACTCATATTCGTCCTGCAACACCTTGAACCGTTGGTTGTCACTGTAGAGCCTTCTAGTCAAGCGCCATAAGGCAGCAAGATTATCTTCAGAAAAACCTCCTGGCACTTGGCTTGTAATTGCGTCAGGAGCGTCATCGGCCCCTGATTTCCAAGCCTCAAAAGTTGGCCTGCGCACACCCTTCCACAAGCCATCGTAATCCCATCCCCTTGCAACAATTTCTGCCCAGTAGCCTGCAAGATAATCCTTCTCGGCATCAGTTAGCAAATCCACTTTACCCTTCACAGGCCTCGTCGCAAAATCCCCAGTCCCAGTCAACCAAATCAAAAAAAGATCTATATTCGCCATAGGTCCAGAAGACAACTCAACCCCAGAAACCTCAACGGGCAGGTCATCCAGAGCAGGGTAACACAAATGATGAACGTCAGACCCTGTCCTACTCAGGATAGGAGGTGGGTCCCCTCTCAGAGCTGAGGCTCGAGCCCATCTAGATACTTCCGAATCCACTAATTTTAAAGAAGTCAACAAAAAATAAGGCATCTTAATTTCATTAGCAGAGCTACAATTGGACGGGCAACATATGATCAGCAGCAGCAACAAAGAGAGGACTCTATACATATAGCCCCCCCCCCCCAACGCCTTGTGAGCCCTGGATTTCCAACGTTCTTGTTAGCAAATTTGTGATATATTTTCATAAAACTATACCCTCCCTAATATATCTATACTAATCATAATCGATTACTATTTAATTTTCGGTAAACGAGAGAAATTTTACAGATCTAACACTCTTATTCTGTGGTCCTGAGGGAAACACTGAATCTTCAAAACCAAATAAATAGACCCACTCCAAATCCCCCAACAATCAGATCTATTACTAACCTCAGTTTCGTATAAAGATATAGGAAAACACTAGGAAAACAGCAGCGGAACGCATAAAGTACGTATGAAGTTTAACAAAAACTCGTGCCTTTTATGATTCCGCTAACCGAGATTC
>JAISBC010000004.1 GCA_031266385.1 Holosporales bacterium | reverse complement strand
TATCTTTGATTGGAAACTCTCGAATTAAAAACCAGCAGGACCTTAGCCATGAGTGACAATATCACAGAATTATACTGTTTTGTAGATGATTTTTGTAAAAATCTTGAACAAGAATCAAGCAAGTATTTGCTAGAACATAGTCATAAAACTAAGAAACCAACAATAACACCTGGATTATCTGAAAGTGAAATTATAACAATTATACTTATGTATCACTATTCAAAAGTAAAGAACTTTAAAGCATTTTATACAAAATATATGCAGAACTACAAAAATGATTTCCCTAATCTTCCTAGTTATGAAAGATTTGTTATACTTCAACAAAGAGTTTTACAAATAATATGTATTTTGTTTCTCTGTATAAGACGAAATAATAGTGATATTAGTTATATAGATTCAACATCAATAAAAGTATGTCATAATAAAAGGATATTTAATCATAAAGTATTTAAGGGGATAGCGGAAAGAGGGAAAACATCTACGGGATAGTTCTTTGGATTTAAACTTCATTAGGTAATTGTGATGATAGAGTTCCAGTAGAAGGACTTGTAAATCAGTTCAAAGGGACTCTATTCGGAGATAAAGGATATATATCTAAAGAACTATTTATGAGACTATATAATAAAGGAATAAAACTAGTAACAGGCATAAGGAAGGATATGAAAAACATATTAATGAATATGCAAGAGAAAGTATTATTAAGGAAGAGATCAATAATAGAAACTGTATTTGGTTATTTAAAAAGAATAAAAGAAATAGAACATACGAGACATAGATCTGTGACGAATATGCTTATTCATATTGTTTCAACACTTGTATCTTACCAATTGATGGATAGAAAACCCAGTATCTCACCTGTTTACAAGGGCTTGCCCTAATCCATTATTCGCGTTAATAATCTTGAGGGGTGATGATTTGATTGTATGAGAGTGATGTTAATATAGGATACGAATAATTAATTTGTTTAAAACAAGGATTTGTATACAAAACTATTCTATTTATCGAGAGGATACACCAAGCCGCATCCTCTCTCGCTATACTATCTCCCCGTGAGGGCGCGTTCCGACGGTCTCGAATCCCACTGTGACCTATATTTCTCGAGGGATGGATATCTTCGAGCTAAGTCTTCAACTACCCTCCTCGCTAATGGAGGATTGCGTAACTCCGTACCTAGGAGGCTCCTCGGGATGAACTTAGGATGATAGCCAATATCTCTGCATGTCTTTGCCATGCTTGTGGTTAGAGTATGGTTTTCTCCAGAGCCGTGCACCTGGAATTCTCCATTTTCCCTCCCCAATTGATACGCCTCTGCCACTGAATTGCGTGCCCGACCCCTGTCTAACGGGTCTCCGATCTGGCGTAGTAAGGGTTCGGGATTAGCCATATATATATGAGCGGCCGTATATATAACTCCTACTTGTGTCCCCAGTCTGTATGCAAGATACACCGCGTAGGCGTCGTCCCTATTCTTTATATCATGGTACGCCGCTTGGGCTCTACGCAACTGTCGATCAAGTTGCCGGGTTGATGCTTCTCTGACCCTTGCTCCAACAATTTCCTCTCCTAGTTGCCAGATGGCCACTGGTACTGGAGATCGGCTAGTTCTTCTATTGGCTTCAGTACCTCTACCTCCCCTGCCAGTGTGAACTCTGCCAGGCTCTGCTCTTTTCCGAACTATGGATGGGATTTTCGTTGGCTTGGCTTGGGCTGGCTCTGTTTGACGAGGTGGAACTGCCTGCACTGCTGCTCTTGGTGCTGGATTCATCCCAAACTTTGATACTGCTTCATAAGCACCTGCTCTTGGAATGAGGCGTTGTACATCCTCTTTTCTAATCAACCTCTGGTACCGACGGTATCTTTCTCGTTGCCTGACTTCCATAGCCCTCCTGAGGAAGGGAGGTGTGGGGATCTTGAGATGTCTGAGAACTCCTAGAACGTCAGGATGGACTGGGAGTCCTAGCTCCCTTATTTCTGGTAGGATATCGTTACCTTTTATCTCGCCTGGTATATGTCCTTTTGCTGCTAGTCCCTCGACTGCGCAAAACACCGCTACGGCTAATTGGTAGGTTGTGTATAGATTATACCATCTCCGTAATAGTTCTTTTAGCTCTTCTGCGATCGCTCTGTTTTCTATGTCGCGATCTCGTTGATCATGACTCATTGTATTCATGTATATGTGTTGAGCCGCGAGTTTTTGTCCGTATATCACATAACCATCTCTGACAAGCGGGGTGCAGTTAATTCTGTCGGTCTGTTGTAGTAAGGTAGACAGGTCGTCTTGCTCTTTCCTTCTACTTTCGAGTAGTCTGTGTTGCTCTTCTCCTGCCCCTTTCTTGCCTTTTGGGACTAATCTATCATCATTCCTGCTCAATGATACCAGCTCTTCCAGTTTTCTTATCAATGCTGCAGTGTTTGCTGGTGGGGGTGGAGGGACTCGTCTCCTGGGTGGAGCCTGCTGCACTGCTGCTCTTGGGGCTGGATTCAGCCCATACTTTGTTTCTAATTTCGGGTTATAAACACCTGTTCTTGGAATGAGGCGTTGTACATCCTCTTTTCTGACTAACCTCGGGTACTGTCCGTATCCTTCTAGCTGCCTAGTGCGCATAGTCTCCAGTGCGTATGGGGGGGTGCGGAGCTTGAGGTGACTGAGAACTCTTCTAACTTCAGGATGAACGGGGAGACTTAATTCCCTTATTTCTGTTAGGATATCGTTACCGGTTATCTCGGCTGTTAGATGTCCTTTTGCTGCTAGTCCCTCTAAGGCGCAAAATACCGCCAGGGACAATTGGTATTTTGTGGGTCTGTTATACCAAGTCTTTAATAATTCAATTGCCCATCCTTCGGCCTTTCTGTCTGCTTTGTCTCTATCTCTTTGATCGTGACTCATAGTGTGTAAGTATACTTGGAAAGAAGCAAGTTGTAGTCCGAATGCCACATGAGCCTCTTGTACACTTGGGGTGCATTCCTGGTTGGTGATCTTGATGAGGGCTAGATCCAGTGCTGTGAGCTCTTGCATTCTATTTTCAAATAGACCGTGTTGCTCTGCTCCTGCCCCTTGCTTGCCTTTTGGGACAAAGCGAGCATCCTTATGGACCATTTCTGCTGTTTTCCTCAGATGTGGTTGCTCAGATAGTGTTCTATTGCTCGCCTGTAAATCACTAACATCCGAACATAGGTCCAGAACCTTAAAATTTACCGCCAGAATCAGAGGAATTACTGTAAGCTTATTTCTCATATTATGATAGTTCCACTTGAAAGCCTCCCTCCCACCTAGCAATGGAACTCCCTTAGTCTATACTTTCACTTTGGCGATTATATCTCATGTTCTCAGTTTTATCAAGCCTTGCGTATATGCGTATATTTGTTGTTACGTCCTACTTGATTACCTTATTGCAGAAAAGGAGTATGTTTTTGTTTCAAATTTTAGTGAATGTTTGTTAATTGCTGTAATCTATCCATGTGAGGAATTTGAACAATCCAGGGATTGACATTGATACCGTGATTGTTGTTTCATGACCGTCGCATCGTTTTTGGAAGCGTGTTGCCCGTGATCAATGAAGCTTTTTTCGCCTCCAAGAAGAATATACTGATTATCGGTTATGGGGCGACCGGTAAATCGGTTTACAGTTTTTTAAAAAATAATGGTCATAACGTATCTGTATATGATGATTTTAAGGCCAATATCCCGCAGAGGTTAAAATCAAATCGCTTATCCGATATTGATCTCGCGGTCAAGAGCCCGTCCATCCCGTGTATGCCGCACAATTCCCACTCCATCATCAAAGATCTGGGGGTCGCGAAAATTCCCGTAATCTCCGCCTTCGATGTTTTTATGCTGCATAATCCGGAGGCTCGGATAGTGGGCATTACGGGAACCAACGGAAAATCGACGACGGCGGCTCTGACGTATCACATAATGAAGGATAGTGGAGCCGATGTGCAGCTCGGCGGCAATATCGGAATTCCATATTTCGATTTGCCTAAAGCTGAAATATATATTTTCGAGATGTCTTCCTATGAATTGGCGAGTTCACGGTATTTAAAATTTGAGATCGGATGTATCCTAAACATAGAACCCGATCACCTTACATTTCACGGAGATTTTGGGAATTATGTGGATGCTAAGCACAGATTATTCGAGAATGCACAGACCAAGATCCTGTCCCTGGAAGATAGCCTCACATCCGAAAAATACGGGTTCAGTGAGGATGTTATAAAGGTCTCGGCCAAACATTCTCCGCAGGCCGATGTATACGTCTTCGAGAGGGCAATGATCGGAAGCACAAAGACTCCAATTTTGGACCTATCCGATGTCCCGGCCCTCATCGGGCAACACAATTATCAAAATATCGCATTCGCTTATTCTATCTGTCGACGTTGCGGAATTCCCGATCACCTGATCGTCAGGAGTATTCGTTCCTTCCGTCCCCTTCCACATCGGCTCAATATCGTTAAAAAAGTAGGGAATGTTTTATTCGTCAATGATAGCAAGGCGACGAATCCAGAATCGGCCGCTAAAGCATTGGCCACATTCGTTGGATTCAAAATTTTCTGGCTCGTCGGAGGGAGGAGTAAGAATGTCAACGTCATGAATTCGATCGGAGAATACCTCACCAGCGTCCAGAAAATTTATTTATTCGGGGAAAGTGCTGAAGAATTTACACAGACTTTCGATGGAATCAAAAGTACGGTAGATTGTAAAACGATGTTGAGTGCTATACACCTCGCGTATAAGGATGCCGTGGAAGAATCAGGATCGGTCGTGGTACTATTATCTCCGATGTGCTCTAGCTTTGATCAGTTCGATAGTTTCGAGCATAGAGGAGACGAATTTACGAAGGCCGTGGAGATGATCGTCTGATGGCTAGTACGATAGAATCCGATGTTGGAGGAGTGGTAGAGGTCCTAAGGCTCCAGGAAATATCGATGGATTTTCGATCTGGAGAATACTCGATCCGTGTTCTCCAAGATTTCAGCGCCGTAATTCATACAAGTGAAAAGATTGCCCTCGTTGGGGCTAGCGGAACCGGGAAATCGACGATCCTGCAGATAGCGGCTCTCCTCGAGCGCCCTACGAGCGGGTCCGTTTTTATAAATGGCAGGAAGGCTAGCTCTCTGTCGGATGATGAAAAGGCCAAAATCAGGAGAGATAATATAGGGTTCGTCTATCAATCTCATAATCTATTACCTGAGTTTAGCGCCCTGGAAAATGTTATTATTTCACGGCTGATAAAGGGGGTGCCGCGGAAGGACGCCGAGGACAGAGCGAAAGATCTACTGCGATCGGTCGGATTGGATCATCGCTTTCATCATAAACCATCTCAGTTATCCGGGGGAGAGAGACAACGTGTGGCGATCGCGAGGGCCCTCTCCAATAATCCGAATATTATAATAGCCGATGAACCGACCGGGAATTTAGATCCTAAAACGGCCGATGTCATTTTCGATTTATTTCTGAGTTTGGCAGATAATTTTGGTGTCTCCATTTTTATGGCCACTCATAATCTTGGCCTAGCCGAACGAATGGACAGAATCATTTCAACTGAATAGATCTCCTAATATACTCCATCACGGACACGGTGCTGACTCCAAGAAGTCTTCCGATGCTGCGTAATCCCACTGATTCCATGGAGTATACAAGGATAGTTCGGTCTTTTATGATCTTTTGCTGTCGGCTCTTGCCTATGTGCTTTTCCTGATTCTATTGCAGTCTTTGCATCTGTAGAGCTGGTTTTTTTCCAGATTGTCCTTCCATTTTTGACGAGAAATGTTGATTGGCAATGTGGAAAACATTCCATGTGGTGACTCATCTAGCAAATCTTTATGAAGATATACTACTCCATTCATCAACTAGTAAAGTAAATGTCTCGATGTTTCATCTAGCCTTGGCTGAAAAACACTCAAAATTCCTTTGCTATACTGATGGTAGACTTTATTCCATGACGACCACAGAACTGATGGCTAAACTCAAGGCCCATGCGAAGGTTCTTCGCAAAATCACACTTCACGGAGCACAGGGCTTCTCCATACATTCTCTTCAATTTTGTTTCCCCAACATCATCACCACTGAATTCAGATTTCATTTCTTTTCCGATTTCGTAATTACATCTAGCTCCAACTGACCATGCTATCTTTTTCTTTTCGGAAACGATGAATAATCCAGGAGATAGAGTACATTTCAAAGTATTTTTATTCTTTACGGTCGTCGATTCCTCGCGATAATCTCCGTTAACTGCGTACGATCCGGTCACCATGAACTCAGGTTTCAGGCCCGCATTATTAGTAATTCCGCAGTAACGAGATATTTTCGCGCTTACACTGAAAATATTGCTGTGTAATTTCGATTTCTTAATACCGAGCTCTTTCAGGTTGCTGCCAATAAATCCGTATGATCCAATCGCCTCGAAAATGTTGTTACCTGCGAAGAGGCTACCTTTGACACCGAACATATATTTTTCGACTCTACCTTTTTTACTCTTGCCCTCCTCATCATATGCGCTCCTTCCAGTCGAATAATTGAAGAAAACTGTTGGCATGAAATATGTATCATCATCGAACTTGGCACTACGGAAATCACACCCAAAAATTGTTCCGTATTCTGTATTATCAATTTTGGTATCCGATAATTTGGTATCCACTTTCCCAGAATATGTTTTATCCCAAAATCTATATTTACCGAGATTAACTTTGCTTTCATCGAACACATATCCATGAAACCCGACGGCCGAATTGATGAGTGACTGATGAATGCTCTTCAGCGGAACGACGCTATCTTGAATGGTAGATAGCTGGATTGGAGTAGCATCTCTGAATGCGGCATCTGGAATCCTCAAGGTAATACAACCCGGGCCTCCTTCTGCATACAGTTTATAAATTCCTAAGGTTCCGGTTACTTCATCCTTTGCATCTATCCGAATGTTCGGATAGTTACCATTATTCAAAATTGACAAAACTTCAAAGACGTGGCTTTCAGCCGTTGGGGAACTCAAAAGCTTAAATTTATCGATCACAAGTGAACTATCGCCGGTAAAGAACATCTCTCCAACCGTCATATGGTCAGCAGTATTAGTCTGAGGATCTAAATCCAATTCCCATAACATATCATGATCGTCTCTGATCTTGAGGGCTTGGAAAGTCACATCGGCGATGACATTGTCAGTAGTGATGAGCCGCGATCCCCAGGTAGTCGTTCCTGTAAAGGTTAACCTATTCACTCCATCCATTAATTTGCAAGTTCCCCCAGCGATGTCGGCGTTATAAAAGGTCGCGTTCTTCGAAGCATTTAACGTCCCGCTTAAGAGGAGATTGTCTATAAAGGCATCTTCCAGATCGGCATTAACTACTGCATCTTCACCAACCGATAAATCCTGGACAATGAACGATTCTACAGTAGCATCAGCCTCATCTCTCATGAGTGTTAGGGTTCCACTAGTTAAAGTTAGGGGGCTCACACCCTGATTTGTAAGCAAAGTAACGTTGCCATTAGATTTCAACCTTCCACCAAACATCTTTCCTTTGTGATCGCCATCTGTACGGATGTGGAAGGTAGCCCCATCCTCGATGAAAAAATCTCCTTGGTACCCAGAGCAATCATTCTTTATGTAAATAATACCTTTCTCAAAGTGCAATTCAGCACCCGGAGTACTTTGTATCTTACCGTACACTGAGAAAATTGAGTCGACATTCAAATTGAACGTTAATTTAGAGTCATCCGAGAGGAAGATTGTGGGTCGATTGTTCTTATCTTTTGCTCCTCCATGCCATATGAAAGAGCTTCCATTCTCGATATAGATATCTCCTCCAGGAACAGCTCCAGACGCGGTGAATTCAGCGACTCCACTCTTGACACGGAATACCCCGTTAAACCAAGAATTGTCGTTGTTGTACTGGACGGTCGTTTCAGCGCCGACATCCTGAACAATCGAAGTCGACGGATCGACTGGGTCAGTTTCTCCATACTCCTCTACTGGATCATAGCTCGTATAGCCCAAAATGCTATAAAAAGCAGAATCCATCTTCTGAATAGGCTCATCAAGAATGGCGCCATCACCAATATCGGATTCAATACTGCGATTAATAGTTACGGATTGGTTTGGTCCGACAAAAACGGCATCTCCGAAGCCGAGATCAGTCAAGGCCAATCCATCTTCATTAAAAACATTTATCCCTTTTTCCCTGGCGAAGTCGTCGGGAGTATCCTGGTCTTCTGGATCCCATAGAACAGTCGAGCCATCTCTATCTATTACCTTTCCCCATAAGCCACCGGTGGCTTCGTCCAAAATGTCGAAGAATCTATCGGCCCCTGGAGGGTTGTTCTCTGGGCCTCCATCGGCCAGGTCATTTCTGGCCTGATTAGGGGGATCAAATGGCCGTCCTCTTAAGTCGCTTCCGATAATATCTGATCTTTCGTGATATCCGGATCTCCTGTTGTAGATATTTAAGGTACCTCCACGGTCTAGCAACACATCCCCAAAAAATCCACCTGACAAATTGAATTGCCCAGAATTCACGACTCGGGTTCCATATGGCAGGAATAATGATCCACCGTTTCGTATATCCACACCTCCCTTGTTTATCGTGCTCCCATTGGGAGTCCCGATCGTAGCCGTCCCGCCGACCACGACCTTGCCTTCGTTCCTCCAAAAAACGGCTGGAATGTCATCGACTCCGAACAACCCGTCATCGGCGGCAAATAAGTTGATATCTGCATCGACGTCATCCTGCCTTCCGATCGTTACGAATCCTCTATTGATCCAGCTTCTTCCTGTTCCTCTCCTTCGATTGCCTCGATTCATCCCGGCCGTTAATGCCCCACCCTCAAGGAGGACAACGCCATCGTTCGGACCAATATCAACAGTTTTCATATCGAGCGGTTGATCTATGAAGATAAATTTCGCTTTATTGTCATCCCTTACCTGAGCAGTAAATTCTTCGCCAGATTCATCATGTAATGTTACGTACTTCTTTTTAGTATCACCTGATCGTGTTACTCTCGGTAAGATTGTGAGTTTACGCCTGCCAGTCTGTAAGATATATTTTTCAGTATCAGTGGTCTCAACATCATTGCCGTCGAGATCGATCGAATCAATCTGCTCCCCATCCAGAGTAATATTAGCGGTATAAACTCCGTTACCTCCAAATCCAGTTGATGATGATATCGAGCAAATTGTGCGAGCAGTAATCAATAGGAGCAGCCTCCACATACTGCGTTGCAAGAAATGAGATTTCGACATTCGAGAGACAAGTCTTTAACGTAATTTCGATTAAAATCATGACAAATAATTATTAAAATAAAGTGAAGATCTATGAATCTAGTTATTGGATGAGTAAGTTCAAAAAAATCTGTTACTAAAAGTAACTGTTGTTGATAAAGAGTCCATCCCAGGATGCATTATGTATACGCATATGTTATCCATGAGGCTTCAGAAATAACTCATTTCATATGAATGCATACAGTACAACATCCTCTGTTTCAATCGGATGAAAGAAGTGGTATGATGAAGGCGTCGTGATTACCGGCTCATTTTCATCGATTAATAAGGAATACCTATGTCTTGTAGAGATTATCTTGATATCGCTAAGTCTTGGCCATTCGAAGAAGCCAGGAAGATTATCAAAAGACTCGAGGCAATCGGTGGAAAGGATTGTGTGATCCTAGAAACGGGGTATGGCCCATCTGGGCTCCCACATATCGGTACCTTCGGGGAAGTCCTAAGGACGACCTTCGTCATGCGGGCCCTCAGGAAATTATCTGATGTTTCAGTGAAACTATTCGTTTTTTCAGATGATATGGATGGACTGAGGAAGGTCCCAACCAACGTTCCGAATCGAGAGCAACTTGAGGCTAACCTGGAAAAGCCGCTGACATCCATACCGGATCCATTCGGTCAATACGAAAGCTTCGCGCATCACAATAATGCCATGCTGCGAAGATTTCTCGATTCATTTGAATTCGAGTATGAATTTAAAAGTTCAACAGAGATGTATAAGTCCGGAGTTTTTAATGAATGCCTCTCGAAGATACTGGAACATTATTCCGAAATTATGAGCGTCATGCTGCCCTCTCTTCGGGAAGAGCGTCAAAAAACATATAGCCCATTTCTACCGATTTGCCAGAGGACTGGGAAGGTATTGCAGGTTCCAATCATCGAGACGCATCCAAATAGCCACACGATAGTATATGAGGATCCGGAAACCGGGAAACTCGAGGAAATTTCAGTCCTCGATGGTAGATGTAAGCTACAGTGGAAGGCCGATTGGGGAATGCGATGGGTCGCCCTCGGGGTGGACTATGAAATGAATGGAAAAGACCTCATCGATTCATTCAAACTATCCTCTAGGATCTGCGATATTATCGGAGGGAAACCCCCAGAAAACCTAACCTATGAGCTTTTCCTTGATGAAGATGGAAAAAAAATTTCCAAATCGAAAGGGAACGGGATTTCGATGGATGAGTGGTTAAAATATGCTCCACCAGAAAGTCTGGCATACTATATGTTTCAATCTCCGAAGCGTGCAAAACGCCTGTATTTTGATGTTATTCCGAGCGCTATGGATGATTATATAGATTCAATTGAATCTTTTCATACGTCTGGGAATACCGATATGAATCCTGATAGTCCAGTGTTCCATATACACGATGGGAATCCACCTCATCTTTCAGGTTGTCCAAAATTCTCGATGCTCCTGAATCTGGTGCAGGCATGTAATACGGCCGATGAAAATGTTCTAATGGAATTCGTGAAAAAATATACGGCCGGAGGTGATGAAGCTGGTGAAACGATGGATTTTACCAGAAAAATGGCAAAATTCGCGATTACGTATTATGAGGATTTTGTCGCGAATACTAGGAACTTCATGGTTCCAAATGAATTGCAAAGAAGAGCGATTACCGAATTACGAGATGA
The DNA here is from genome assembly GCA_031266385.1 of Holosporales bacterium. GTDB lineage: Bacteria > Pseudomonadota > Alphaproteobacteria > RUG11792 > RUG11792 > JAIRNI01. The sequence goes on along the minus strand of JAISBC010000004.1, from coordinate 2,872 downwards.
ACTCGAGAAACTGGACCATCGGGCTGGTGCCGATGATTTTCAGACAAAAATTTTCGAGGTCGGTAAAAGATTTTTCAAGGATGATATAAGGGGCTGGTTTAAGATATTGTATGGCTTTTTGTTTGGCTCTGAGAGTGGGCCAAAGATGGGATCCTTTATCTATCTTTACGGAGTTGGTAACACCATAGATCTTATAAATAGGGAGTTAGTAAATGGCAAATGATAAGATTTTGAAATTTGTAATCAAAAGGGATGGAGCGTTTGCGCAATTCGATACCGAAAAAATAACGAAGGCGATTGCCGGGGCTGGGAGTGCAACGAGCGAATTTGATGTCGAAGAGGCTAGAATGCTTGCCTTTAAGGTAACCTCTCTCCTCGCAAAAAAATATACCAAATCGGCACCGAGTATTGAGGATATCCAGGATATCGTCGAGAGGGTTCTCATCGAGCATGGATACGTGACGACCGCCAAGGCATATATCCTCTATCGCGAGCAACACGCTAAATTGAGGGCCGAACACCAGTCTTTCGTCAACGCCGTTTCGAGTGTGGATGATTACATAGATCAACTCGATTGGAGGGTGAAAGCCAATGCGAATCTTGGATATTCTTTGGGTGGACTCATCCTGAATTTATCCGGTAAAGTCATCGCAAATTACTGGTTGAATAGAATCTATACATCCAAAATATCGGAATCCCACATCAATGGATTTATGCATATCCATGATCTGGATATGCTGTCCGGATACTGTGCCGGATGGTCCCTGAAAATGCTCATCCAGGAGGGGTTTAACGGTGTTAGTGGGAAGGCCGAGGCATCACCCGCGAGGCATTTATCAACCGCCCTATCTCAGATCGTAAATTTTTTGGGGACGCTACAAAATGAATGGGCTGGGGCTCAGGCTTTCAGCTCATTCGATACTTATATGGCACCATTTATCAGGATCGATAACCTGACGTATGAGCAGGTTTATCAGGAGATGCAATCATTTATCTATAACCTGAATGTCCCGACCCGTTGGGGAACTCAAACTCCATTTACGAACCTGACGTTCGATTGGGTATGTCCGGAAGACCTCAAAGATGAGCATCCAATGATCGGCGGGATGGAACTGGAATTCACTTACGGTGATCTTCAGAAAGAGATGGATATGATAAATAGGGCGTATATCGAGGTCATGACTCGAGGTGATAGCCATGGAAGGGTATTTACTTTTCCTATCCCAACTTACAATATCACCAAGGATTTCAATTGGGATGGAGATAATGTCGATATTTTATTCGAGATGACGGCTAAGTATGGAATCCCATATTTTCAGAATTTTATAAATTCTGATTTAAGTCCTAATATGATTAGATCGATGTGCTGTAGGCTACAGCTCGATCTGAGGGAGTTATTAAAACGGGGCAATAGTCTGTTCGGCTCGGCAGAACAGACCGGATCGATCGGGGTCGTAACGATTAATTGTGCCCGACTCGGTTATCTCCATAAAAAAGATGAGCCCGGATTAATCGCTCATCTGGATGAGATCTTAAAATTGGCAAAGAATTGTTTGGAGATTAAGAGGAAGGTAGTGGCGAGATTAATGGAATATGGATTATATCCGTTTACTAAGCGATACCTCGGGACATTTAAGAATCATTTCTCGACGATTGGAGTTAACGGGCTCAACGAAATGATTCGGAATTTCACGGATGATATAATCGATATAGCGGCCCCAGATGGAAAGGAAATGGCCCTGAGAATATTGGATCATATCCGAGAGAGGCTCGTCGAATTTCAGGTCGAGACTGGGCATCTGTATAACCTTGAGGCAACTCCCGCGGAGGGATGTATGTATCGCTTCGCTAAGGAGGATGCGAAGAGGTATCCGGATATCATTCAGGCCGGCCCGAAGGAGTCTCCTTATTACACGAATTCATCTCAGCTTCCAGTCGCCTATACTGATGATTTGTTTGAGGCCCTAGAACATCAGGAGGAATTACAGAGGAAATACACGGGAGGAACGGTGGTTCATATATACCTCGGGGAGCGGATATCAGATTATTCGGTCTGTAAGGAACTCGTGAAACGAGTCTTGACAAAGTTTAAAATACCATATATAACTGTAACGCCAACGTTTTCAATTTGTCCGAGGCACGGATATTTACGAGGCGAGCATATGTACTGCCCGAAGTGCGATGAAGAGCTTAGGAGGCAACAGGTGCTGGCGGCGAGGGTTCTCGGAGAAAAGGAGGTAATCAATGGATAGCAGGGTAGAAAGAATTGAGATTAAAAAAGAGGATAGGACGGTGTGCGAGGTCTGGACCCGGGTTATGGGGTATTATCGCCCGACATCGGCCTTTAATAAGGGAAAGAAGAGCGAATACCAAGAACGCCGCTGTTTTTCAGAGAATAAAGCTGCTAATAAACAGTAATCAACAATCTAGTTAACAATTCATTAATACAATCCCCTGTACAATCGAAGGATAGATACTGAATAGATCGATCCTTCGATTAAGGGGGCAACATGGTCCTGAAAAATAGTCATATAAGCTGGGGAATACGTTTAAGTATGTGGACTGGCGTCTTAGCGCTGCCGATTGGAGCTTTACAGGCTCAGGCCGTAGTGCAAGGAATCGATGGGGTTGCAGGATTGATTGGGAAGGCGGGGGCAGCTGCGGGAAAAGTGCTTAGTCAGTATGGAGAAGCCAGGAAAAAAGTAGCTGAAGGCCAACGCGAGCTTAATAACCAGAATGGAAACCCTACAGTCTCGGGCGCGACTCCGAACCCTGGTGGATCAGTCCCGCAGTATATATTTCAGGGCCCACCGGGAGTGACAGTCCCACCAGGTTCCCCGAATCCCCAGATGGGGCAACCAGGAGTATACGT
>JAISBC010000047.1 GCA_031266385.1 Holosporales bacterium | reverse complement strand
ACATAGATCTATTATAGGAATGTTCTTACATGTTTTATCTACTCTTGTGTGGTATCAGATTCAACCATCTAAGCCTTCTGCTTTCTACGATATTTCTAATCCATAACTGGGGTTATATTCAGATGATCCAGCCACAATTATTCTCCTTCCTCCTGGAAATTGACCTCCCGACGATATGACTGATCAGATGCGCTGCGGGTCATAACATCGAGACAGAGGTAATCGGAGATTTTTTTGATAGTTCCAGGCCACAATAGATCCATCGCAGAGTGGATACTAAACTTGCGTTTGAGGGCCCATGGCATATAGAAAACCACAAGGTGATCCAAAGCGTTTAGCATCATGTTAGCGTTATACTCCCCACTAAATGGGATAAAATCAATATCCACGGCGGTTACCTCTTCCACTCTCTCGTGAGGAGGTAAATATTTTGTTGGCGCCGCATCAGGCTCATCCGGAGTGAAACTAGGATCCACGGGAAGATCCGCCATAACTTCCGGGCTGTGTGCACGAACAGAACGACGTTTATGCTCCCTCATAGCCCAATCTATAATAGGTTTTGGGCCATAGGTACGGGTGAGGAGGTTGCATAATACTCCTGCGGTTGCCAATTGCTCGGGGGACTTAATCCCAAAAGCAAAGGATACTTCCTGCGGGAGTAATTTAAAAAGTAACAATCTTTCCCGAATGGCGAGATTTCTCTGTCTCAGCAATGAGTTCGAGAGCCACCCGGGAAATGGGGCCTGGTCCATCTTCATTAGACTCCATCGTGGACTAGCCTGCGGAACCCTCACTGGAGTGGATGGTTGCATTCTTTTACCAAACCAACTGGGTCGCGAAGCCCCTACTGGATCGGCATCCCTTGAGTGAACTGCAAATTGAGATGATAAGGCTATCACACAACCTGCCAACATTACGAATGTCTTCATCTTTATCTTTCCCCAACGCAAAATTTAACACTTCGTTCATCCTATGGTTACAATCCTTAACCAATGGTTACTCCGGCCCGTGAACTTTTGTGGATGAAATTACGAAAGAAAGCCCGGGGAGGACCGGGCTTGAATTTAATAAAATCTAAGATAGATGATTTTTAAATAGTCAACTGGCAGGTATTATTGCCATCCCGTCTTAGTGTAACTTGGAAAGTGCCGCATGATATTGTTACGTTACTCAAGGCCCCATACATAAGGGCCAAACCGATCCCAATCCCGATCGTAACGTTAGAATACCTATCGCAAGAGAATAAATTCATGAAAGATCCGCGCTTTGAAACAATATGGTTACTATCAGGGTGATTAGTTGATGGTTGTTTGGGTATTACAGAGTTTAGCCTAGCGGCAACAGAATCCCAGCCAGCCGCGAAGACGATCATATCTTTATAGGACGTTCTCTTGCTATCGAGGGCATCAAGCAGAGTATGGTTAGTCAAAAAAATGCGCCTTTCAATATCGGATGTACAACAATCGCTCAGATTCACGGACTTGTCCATATTTAGTCCATATAGAATGATTGGGAAGTTTGGAAACTGTCCAGTGTATCCTTTATTGGTTTGAGCGGACTTTTCAGCCATTTTCTTACCTGATTTCCAGCTTTTAAGAAGGCATCTAGCCGTCGAATCGTCTTCTTCGCATAATAGCGATACCAGTCTTGATCTATTAAAATCGCTACCAATTTTAGAATCCTTCCAATGATCATCAGTACACCCACAGCAATTTTTTCCTAATGTTGCCGCAAATATTAGAGCAGTAAAACCCAAACGGCATAATGTACGCATACTCTTCTCCCCCGCTACAAATCGTAAATAAGAATAAATTTACTTTCCTAGGACCTACTTTTCATCCTAGTAAAAATTACCTAATTATTAGTTAAAGTATAAAGATAATTCCCTAAGATCTTGATAACACAGTAGAGTTAGTGCATAAGTATCCCGAAAATCGCACATACATTCGTGGGGGATAACTGGCATTCGGGCCCTCTCAAATCTCACTGTACGACCTTATATGTTGGGGAAATTTTCAGAGATGAATGGCAATTGGGGAATAACTCCCAAGATATGCCTATGATGAGATTTATGCAGTCTCTCCTTCATGTTAGCAGAGGAATATTTATGAGCAACGGGGCTATTGTAATTATCCTGCGAATTACCATCTCAATTCTCCTTTTTGTTGTGTTATAATCTCGGTGTATCAATATTTTACTATGTTTTTACTTTGAAGCCAACTCCATTTATTATTGTTTACTCTAAGATAGCACGTATTCATACTTTAATTATGTCGTGTGGGCCAGTTATCTGCTCCTATCTATATTGTCGATTTCATTATCCTCCTCTAAACACTACGGCATTCCTTTTCGTCGCTATTTCAATAATTTTATTTCATCTTTCGGTAAATACAATTTCAGAATACAGGGACTGCCTAAAGGGGGTCGACGACGGTAATATCAACGGCCCTCAATACAGGCTCGTTGCCTGGCCCTCTATCAAGCCAATCTATATCCTAAGGCTTGGGCTAACTTCTTTTTCGTTGGCAGTATTCTCCGGATTTATCGCGGTCTTCACGGCATCTATCCTCCTCCTGATTCCTGGGCTTATCGGGGCCAGCATCGCTTTATTCTACAGTGAATGGCCGATCGGATATAAATATAAGGCCATGGGAGAAGTCGGCGTTTTTCTGGCATATGGGCCACTCCTGGTCTGCTCCTGCGTTTTTGCTCTAACAAATCAATTCTGCTGGCGAGATATTTTAATGTCGATACCCTTCGGATTGCTAACGATGTGTGTCGTATTGGCCAACAATATACGAGACCTTGACTTTGATCGCGGAAAAACCAGGACTTTGCCATCGGTGATAGGCCTAAGAATGTCTTACACATTGCTATTTTCTGCGGTCCATCTGAGTTTTGCGATAGTTCTGTTCTTGATTTGTATTGATGCCATTACTGGAATGAGCTCTCTGAGTCTTCTGTCTTACCCAATAATATTTGCCTCAATCAAAACACTTAATAGCCCGAAATTTGTTGATGTCTTTGGCGCGATACAGGCCGTGTTCTGCGCTTTGCTAGCGCTTGGGCTACTGTGAACAATTAAATCTTCGACATCTTATAGATTATCGACCAATTATTCATCTTCCAAAAAAATCGGACGCTCCGTGGTGGAGGTCACAAAGACTACTCTCGGCAATTAATGCCGTGGAAGCCGTTGGTTAGTCAGGCTAGTTGAGCAGGTTAAAATAACTTACCTCCCATCCGACAGCACAATATCAGCACAGATACAGCAAAGCAATCAAAGATATTACAGAAACTACTAACGCGAATAATGGATTAAAAAAGAGAAGGAAATAGGCTAAAATCCAAAAGAATTAAAAACTAGCAGGACCTTAGCCATGAGTGACAATATCACAGAATTATACTGTTTTGTAGATGA
>JAISBC010000018.1 GCA_031266385.1 Holosporales bacterium | reverse complement strand
TGTCTGAAACGTTGACGATACTACCTGATGAAATGCTCACGATTTATGTCTCTGGCCAAACAACTTTAGGAGCATTTTATAAGTTTTCTTCGCATAAGCAAGACATGGGGGGTGCTAAGACAGGGATTGAATGACGATTGAAACCCATCGACGGTGATGCTAGAATGGGCTCCTTTAATAAATATGTGAAACAATCTAATTATGCGATTCGGGTCTGGGTTATTTGATTCTCTGAGGAGAGATATTCCTGGAGTCATCTGGGCCGTCGGTTTCGCATCCCTCCTGGCGAATGTATCGACCTCAGTCGTCTTCGCGGGGTCTGCCCTATACCTCAAAACCGTCCTCGGGGTATCGATCGCGACGATCGGGATGCTGGAGGCCATCGTCGAGGCCATCGCTTACGGAGTCCGGATATTTTCTGGGATTTTGAGCGATTATTTTCGGAAACGGAAGATATTTTTGATTTTAGGGTTCTCTATGATCACGATCTCGAAGCCGATCCTCGCTCTATCGAGATCTTACGGAGAGGTCCTCCTAGCTCGAGCTACCGACCGGATTGGGAATGGAATCCAGGCCTCACCACGGGATGCATTACTGAGCGATTTCGCTCAGAAAGAACATAAGGGAGAATGTTTCGGTTTGAGACAATCCCTCGCCGTGATCGGCTCGACCCTCGGGGGTCTATTCGGAATTGTCGTCATGCAGATGACCAACAACAATTTCGAGATTATGTTTATGTTGGCGGGAATTCCGGCCATCACGGCCGTATGCATCTTAATCCTTTTTGTGCATGAAAAATTAGATCCTGAAAAGTGCAGGAGTGAAAAGCGGAAGATCAGGATACATGATCTAAAATTACTGGGGAAAAAGTTTTGGATGTTGATGATCATCGTGATCGCGACGATGTCAGCTCGATTCAGCGAGGTTTTCATAGCGTTGACTGCCTGTGGTAATTTCGGGATGGATATATCGTACGGCACGTCCATTACGATCATCTATAATCTCCTCTCCGTTTTCGTTTCGTATCCGATGGGGAAGTTATCCGATCGCATGGGTCGCACGACCGTCCTATTCATCGGGATAATATTCCTGGCTCTGGCGCATCTGGCGATTGGATTCGCACAGGATCTAACCATGATTTTTTTGGGGACAATTTTTTGGGGCATTCAGAGGGGAATCACGGAGGCGATGTTCGCGACCCTCGTATCCGACTATATCCCAAAGGATCTCAGGGGAACTGGATTTGGAACGTATTACCTCATCGTCTCAGGATCGACGGCGAGTGCGAGCGCCATGGCTGGGATAGTATCTCAATCCTTCGGAGAGGGGGCGGCCTTTCTCTGTGGGGCCTGTGTCTCCTGCCTCGCCCTGTTCTTACTCATGATTTTCAGGAGGTCTCTGGCTGTCTGAAATATATTCCAGAGTAATTTTCCTATGCAAGTAAAGCACATGATGTGAGGGATATGCTGATATCAAATAAAGCAATATGCAGAAGACGATACCCAAGTATTGAGTCAGCACATGACTTATATTATAATGCAATTCTTGATTAGATTTAATAACGGAAACACAACATGAAGGCAGGATCGAGAAGAACTCTTATCAACAAAGTAGTAAAGGACCTCAAAGTCCTATCCCTAGCCTTAATAACAATAGGCCTCACACACCCCACGAATGGAGCAGCAATCCCTCCATCCCAAGCAGGGTACAGCGAGGGGTTCAGCGCACTCACAGCCTTCATTGCACATATTTCAACACCACCGCCTGCCAGCACACCGGCCGGGCAACCGAATCACGAATCCTTTTATCCCTGGTGTATGAAACTGAATGAATTAATAGGCTCCGACAGTTTCAGGGTCATCGCCCCAAAACAAACCGCATTAGATGTAAGACTTTTGACAGCAGAAACTAGGCTAGCATCATCAATTGGGGTAGGTAAAAGTGTTTTATATCCCCAAGAAGTCGGAGGGTTGCCGCTAGCTAAAGAAGAAGCTATCAATACATACATAACAGCCTTAGCAGCTGTCCGCAATCTCGCAGCCGCTCTACAGGAAGCATATCCCCGCTTACGCGCTTGGGACAATTATCACTAAATCTCCCATCTACCCCCAGATGGACGCCATTACAAATCAAGATATCCCAAGACGAAGAATCAGGCATGGACACAAGAATGTGATATGTCTGATTAACCCTTTATTTATAATTATATGGTTATACTATAAGAAATACTATGGGAGGGCTTTAAATATGAAAAATACCATCAATGGATTTGTGCTTTCTTTCTCATTACTTGCGGGGGGGGGGGGGGGCGCAGTGCCTCAGCATCTCAGAGCGTGTTCTTATGTCCTGTTAGATTATGGTTCACTGAAGGGGAGGTTCCCAATGCCAATGCTTTTGCCGCTGGAGTAGCTCTAGGAAAAACGGATGCTACTGATCCTCGCTGCCTGTCCTTACCGGCTAAGTGGAGTTGGGATGGTATGATGACCCCTATGCTTAAGGATTGGGATGTGGTAAATCCGCTGTTTTTCTGCTCTGTTGCTGGGGAAGATGCTGATGAAAATACAGAGTGGCCCGATGTGATAGCCGCTGTTGAGGATGCTTTGAGTACACGTCCTATACCCTTTACTGATTTTGTCGGCACGGGGTGGCCACTTGAGCAGGTCCTTGCTTTTGATGCTAATTATAATCGTTTTGCTTTTGAACTCTATATTAGCTTCCTAACTGGGTGGTACGGAACAAGGCTGAGCCGAATATTAGACGAATACTACACTTTAAAAGCAGAGGGAGGAGGAGAATTACCTCAAAACCATCAAAATTGGAAAAATCAATGTGTTAAGGGAGGACTGTTCTTGACGGGTGTAGCCCTAGGTGTGGTCGGTGGAATCTGGGCGTATAGGAACCTGCAGCGTAAGGTCTGTCGACTTATCCTAAAATGATGTTTACTCTTCGTTTTCTTCATTTTTCAGATGATAAGAATCTGGATTAACCAGATTAGGCTCCATACGGCACCATTCTCCGCTTCTGAATTTTCTTTTCACAATTAAGGCGGCGTATTAGTATAATGGCTTCTGGATTTTAGTGAGTTTACCGAGGATTTTTATGTGTTCGGGCATGGGCTGTACCATTTTCGCCTGTGGATTGGCTTCCATTTTTTTCTCCATCATCAAAATACGATCTGTTTTTAGTTGTCCTCGTGGGACCGATAAGATGCTCGAGGTTGCCGATGCAATACAGCTCGGTGCGAAGGCCTATTTGAATCGACAGTATGCCACGATCTCGATCGTCGGGGTCTGCATCGCTATTTTGCTGAGTGCCTTCCTTTCTGGGCTTAGTGCCCTCGGGTTCGTCATCGGGGCCTTCCTATCCGGAGTCTCTGGATTCGTCGGGATGAATATCTCGGTTCGAGCCAATGTGCGAACCGCCGAGGCCGCCAGGGTATCCCTATCAAAGGCCCTTTCAGTCGCCTTCAATTCCGGGTCGATTACAGGCCTCCTAGTAGTAGGGACCGGGCTCATCGGGGTCGCCGGATATTATTTCGCCCTACAGAGCTGCGATCTTGAGCCCAGAGCGGTCACGGAGGCCATGGTCGGCCTCAGCTTTGGGGCCTCCCTGATATCAATTTTCGCTCGCCTGGGGGGTGGGATTTTTACTAAAGGAGCAGATGTGGGGGCCGATTTAGTCGGAAAAATAGAATCCAACATCCCAGAGGATGATCCAAGGAATCCGGCCGTCATCGCCGATAATGTCGGTGATAATGTTGGAGATTGCGCGGGGATGGCCGCCGATCTTTTCGAAACGTACGTCGTCACGATCGTAGCCTCGATGGTTTTGGCGAATATTTATTTCTCCGATGAAATGAAGAGTACATTAGTAATGTATCCTCTGGCGATCAGTTCAGTCTGTGTCATCGGATCGATATTGGGAACGTTCTTCGTAAAACTTGATTCGTCGAATAATATCATGAAAGCCCTCTATAAAGGGTTGATTGCATCCGGTGTATTTTCACTGATTTTTATCTGCGGAATAACCAACCTTATGTTCGAAAATTTTAATCAGGTTATATCTTTTGCAATTAGTAGCAATTTTACCCCGATGAATTTGCTGCAGTGCTGTCTGGTTGGGGTCTTTGTTACTGGTCTCCTCGTCTGGATCACCGAGTATTATACGTCCGTATCATATCGTCCGGTTCGAAGCGTCGCCAAGGCCTCAGAAACGGGACATGCGACCAATATAATCCAGGGATTAGCCGTATCGATGGAAGCGACGGCCCTGCCGGTCCTCGTCATATGCATCGGGATCATTACGGCCTACTCCTGCGCCGGTCTCTTTGGAATCGCGATAGCCGCCACGACGATGCTAGCCTTCGCCGGGATTATCGTCGCCCTCGATGCTTATGGCCCCGTCACGGATAATGCCGGAGGAATCGCCGAGATGGCCGATCTTCCGAAGGAAGTCAGGAATATCACGGATGCTCTGGATGCCGTCGGCAATACGACGAAAGCCGTAACGAAGGGGTATGCCATAGGATCGGCTGGGCTCGCCGCCCTCGTCTTATTCGCTACCTACGTCGAGGATTTAGCGCACTATTTCCCTGATCTGACGGTTGAGTTCAATCTACAAAGCCCATACGTCCTGGTCGGCCTACTCATTGGCGCCATGCTTCCATACCTGTTCGGAGCCTGCGGAATGAAGGCCGTAGGACGAGCCGGAAGCGCCGTCGTCCTGGAAGTCAGGAGGCAATTCAGGGAAATTAAGGGGATTATGTCTGGTAAGACGAAACCCGATTATGCCGCGGCCGTAGATATGTTGACGAAGGCCGCCATCAAGGAGATGATGATACCTTCACTATTGCCGATCGTCGCTCCAATCGCGGTATTCTGCCTGATTCTCAGCATTTCCGATCAAAGCTCAGCCTTCGCGGCGCTGGGGGCTACTCTAATCGGGACGATCGTTTCGGGATTATTCGTCGCGATTTCCATGACGTCTGGCGGTGGAGCGTGGGATAACGCCAAGAAATTCATCGAGGATGGAAATTGCGGAGGAAAGGGATCTGAGGCTCATAAGGCGGCCGTAACGGGTGATACCGTCGGAGATCCTTATAAAGACACGGCCGGGCCGGCGATCAATCCAATGATCAAGATCATAAATATCGTCGCCCTGCTGCTACTCGCCGCTTTGGCCAACTGATTCGAGATTTTTGCATGAGCAATTCCTGTAGGAAAGAGCTGAATTTTATTGCACTAATTGCGATCGTGATTGGAAGCCAAATCGGCTCTGGAGCCTTCACTTTGCCGACACTTTTGGCCCCAACGAAGACGATTGGGTTGCTCGGATGGTTCGTATCCGTCACCGGGGCCATTTCGTTGGCTCTAGTATTCGCTGATCTTTCATCACATCTCCCAAAAAATGGCGGTCCACACGTATATGTTGCGGAAGCCTTCGGCAAAGGAGCTTCCTTCTTTACGGCTTGGGTATACTGGATCATCTCATGGTCAAGCAGTTCAATTTTGCTGATCACGGCCATCGGATATTTAACGACCATCACGGGGCCATTGTCCACGACAACAATTTTACTGCTCGAGACATCGATTTTGCTTCTCGTAACTTATATCAATATTGTTGGGATGAAATTCTCGGGGATGATTGAAACGATTTTAACTATCTGTAAATTAATTCCACTCATCATACTCCCGTTTATATTCTTCATGTTTTTCGATTTAGATTATTTTAAGATACCGCTGAAGGAGGCCGCCGATGATACGGATATTCTGTCGATTATAACGAAGACGGCTCTTTTGACGTTCTGGGGATTTATTGGGGTTGAGTGCGCGACGACACCAGCCGAAAGCGTATGTAATCCAAAGAAGACGATCCCGAGGGCTATCATTATTGGGACCGCCTGTGTCGCACTGATTTATATAGTGAATACGGTTTCCGTTGTTGGAGTCGTTGGATTCGATGTTTTAGCGGAATCGAAGGCACCGTATGCTGTCGTGATGAACATGATATTTGCCCATAGCAGTGATATAGCAATATCGATAATGGCGATCATAGTATGCATCGGAACGCTGAATGCATGGACATTGACGAGTGGACAAATAGCGATTGGAGCCTATAGCGATGGACTGTTTCCGAAAATTTTCGGCAGGACAAATAAATCTGGAGCTCCGACGATGGCCATCATCATTTCGGCCGTCGGTATGATCCCATTTCTTTGTATCGAGCAAATGGAATGCTGGAAAAACGGTCTAGAAAAATTGATAGATTTGCTAGTCAGTATTTTTATCTATGTATATTTAATCTGTTGTATCTCGTATATGAAACTTATAAATCGATGGAAACAAAAACGATCTGAGAAAATCAGGGCTCATGTTCTGGCGCAGATAGCCGCTATATTCTGCATTTTCGTATTATCTCACGATACGATTTCATCGATCATTGTCCTCGGAGTCTTCGTCGCCGCCGGAATTCCAGTTTTATATTCGAGGAGAAGGAAAGCAAACCCACTTACTAATCCTCCATAATAGTCTATGCTATACAGACCTGAACATGATTCTGGCGATTTAGGCAAGTAGAAATGGTCATCGGCAAACGGTCATTACCCACAAGAATGTAGACGCAAAGTGGAGTGTCTGGTTGGTTACTCCATAGCGCGGGATGGGCTGACCACCCCATGATATGGTCAGGATCCGCCTCCCAAGCCCCCCGGGATAGGAGGCATATTGTAAGGAGGATCTCCAACCTCCTAATGAGAACTTGAGGCATTTAGAAGGATAGGTAGATGATTAGTGAGTAGGATGATCGGATCTACAAGTAGGCACTCCAATATCCATTCATTTCAATTTATACATTGAGACCTTAGACTGATGATTCCTCCTTAATAGATTACCCAAAGCGCAGGCAACAGCCACACACCCAGTCATCGCGCACATGATCTTTAATTGACGAACCTTCCTAATAGTTAAGGCAAAAAGATCGACCAAATCAGTAATTTTTCCAGCAGATACATCTCCCTTGAAATCGGTAAGGAGATCAACATCAGCAGACGCAATAGCAGCATCCCAAGCCTCATTCAGGGGTTTCAAAAGCAGATCATGAAATCTTGTCCCAGTAATGGGCAAATTCGCAGAAGTTTCCCAGTACCCTCTCCTAATATTCCGCACCCGATTCCATAGAGGCTGAGTAGCAACATTGGCCCAATCGAGCAAGGAATAAGAGCAGTCCATCCAGTGCTCAACCATGTCCTTAAAATAAGGGTTATCAATAGGTTGAAACGGCGCCTTCAAAAAAGTAACAGCCCAAGGAGGCAACAAAGTAACAGAATCACCAGCCCAAGGAGGCTCGTACTCCAAAGGTCCAGGTAGCCCTAACAAACAAGCTTGCCTCCCCAAATCATATTCCTCATCGCATCCAGGGTAATACCAGGAAGACCCGGTAAAAGACAACGACGGTACAAAAACTGTAGCCGACGTAGAGCAACTCCAATCAATACCGGTTAGGATCGACAACACAGCAAACCCAAGGAGCCCCCCCCCCCCCCAATGCCTTGTAAGCACTGGTTTTCCAACGTTCTTGTTCGTAAATTTGTTAAATATTTTCATAAAAATATATCCTCCCTAATATTTCTATAATCATCATATCTCATTATTATTTAAATTTAGTAAACGAGAGGAATCATATAAGTAATATAATTCTGAAGGTTGGTAGGAGTACCCTAGGCGGCGGGTGCTGGGGCGTGGCGCTATAATCGCCAGCTCGCCTCCTGTAAGAGCGTGTAAATTTCCTCATTTTATTGTCTGATGCTGAGAGCGGCGGAAGAGGAGCGGATGAGATGTCTTTTCAAGGAAAATTAAACATGTGGGATGTTAAGGAATGTAGCTATTCTCTGGGCGGGTTGTTTAAATATCCAAATTCTCGACTTTATCTGCGTTGCTTTCGATGAAATCTCGTCGGGGTGCGATTAGTGCTGGCGATCACCCAAAAGAATTGCTCCTCCTATGCTGTTGATAAGGAGGATTCGTAGAGCCTGATCCTAATCCGGATGGTGTATTGCCTCCTACCGATTCGAGGATCTTTAGCAGGTATTCTGATGACTTCTGGTGCCAATAGTAATACCTGACCCTAGCTTCGGATTCCTTATTCCACGATAGAGTGCTGTCATGAACTGCTGTAGGATCGGTCTCGGATGGGATTTCTGACATTGCTGTCGCTGCGTGTATCGCATTGTTCAACGCTGCTTTGCCTGACGCAACTAACTGTGCAATTGTTGGATTCGATTGTACTAAAGTTAGTTTTCCCGAAGAATCGAGATTCTGCCACTGACGCAAGTAGTACTGCCCCATAGATTCAGGGCCTGGTAACTGCTGGGCGGAGATAATTCCTGTGTCGATCTTCAATATTTCTTGAGCGACTCTCTTTAATGCTTGCGGCCTTGGAGAGAGGAATGCATCCATACTATTTGCCGTATTTAGCCCGGTAAGACCTATTACCAACCCATACCCCACAGATCTGACGATCTTAAGAATACTCTTCTGATTGATGCTTAGCATTTGTAATTTCCTCCCCTTATCGGTAAGCTTTTCCCCCTATTGTTGAGCTTACCCCTATAATTTTAGGAATCCTCCCGTACCAGGTCAACGGAATTTATTCATCCAGCCTGGGATTTTTGTTAAATATCCAAATTCTCGACTTTATCTGCGTTGCTTTCGATGAAATCTCGTCGGGGGTTCGACGAGATCATCCCAATCAGCTATAAGAATTGCTCCTCCTACACATTTTTAGATCCTTTGGGAGTGTATTTCCTATGGCCGCTTCGATTAGTGCGCGGAGTGCTTCTTGTGATTCCAGGTGCCTGTCCCAATATTTGCTCATAACTTCGGATGCCTCAAACCACGATAGAGTGCTGATCGATAGGTTCATTGCTGGTGCTGCTTGTATCACATTGGTCAACGCCTCCTGGGCTACTGCAGCTAACCGTGCGAATTCTGGGTTCGATTTTATGAAAGGTAGTTCTTTCGCAACCTGGAGAAGCTCCTGCTGCCGCGTGAAGTGCTGTAGCAGTGATTCAGGAAGCGGGAGCTGGTTGACGGAGACAACCTCTTGGTTTAACTTCTCTATGTTTTGTGCGATTTCAAGGAGTGATTGAGAACTTTGGGGAAGAGATGCCTCCATACTGTTTGCCGGGTTCTGACTGATAAAACTGACTATTACCGTTAAGCCTAGTGCTCTAACGATCCCTAGAATGTGCGTATGGTTTTGCTTCAACATTTGATGGGTCCTTGATGATGGAAATATCCTCCTGTTACGATGCTAGGATACCCTTCATGCCAATGCAACTGAATTTATGAGTTCTCTGGACCGTTGATTAAATGTCCAAATTCTCGACTTTATCTGCGTTGCTTTCGATGAAATCTCGGCGGGGTTCGACGAGGTCCCCCATCAATATCGAGAAGATCTTATCGGCTTCTTCGGCCTGAGTCATCTTGACCTGCAGTAATGTCCTCGAGGCGGGATCGAGGGTCGTCTCCCAAAGCTGATCGGCATTCATCTCTCCGAGCCCTTTATACCGATTGATCGTGAGGCCCTTCTTCCCGTATTCCAGAGCCTTCAGCGCCATCGATATCGGGCCGTCGACGAGGCCAAGATCCTTGCCTCCATTCAAATTGATCTTCGCCGGGAGATTGAATACCTCATACAATCGTTCTCGAAGGCGCCCTATCGAACGAACCTCGGGTCTCTCGCTCATAATATCCTCGACCGTCAAAATACTCGTAACTCCGAAGGAGTTCACCATAATCTCTATGACCTCATTCACGATATGGGCCTCGTATCTGTTTTCCTCGTTATTCACATCTTTCAAGAGGGCGTTCAGGACCCCAACGGTCGCATCACTTTTCTCAGCCAAACACCCACTCAGAAATAATTTCTCAATGATCGATGGATTATTGATATACGGTTCGAGGGCCTCGATGGACCTCCTAACACTAATACAAATCTCGGTGAAGTGCTTCAGATCCTGGCCACTGATCGTCTCTCCGTTGGCAAGGGATAGATTGGCATCCTTCACAAATTCATCCAACAGATACTCCTCAAATTCAGTTTCATCCTTTATATAGACGACGGAATTCCCTCTCTTCACCTTATAAAGAGGTGGTTGCGCGATATAGAGATATCCCCTATCTATGATCGGTTTCATGTGCCGATAGAAAAAGGTCAGAAGAAGAGTCCGAATATGGCTCCCATCAACATCAGCATCGGTCATGATGATTACCTTATGATACCGAGCCCTCTCGATATCAAAATCATCCTTGCCAATCCCAGTTCCGATCGCCGTTATCAGGGTCCCGATCGCCTCAGACGATAACATCCTGTCGAATCGAGCCTTCTCCACATTGAGGATCTTCCCTCTCAATGCCAGGATAGCCTGAGTTTTACGATCTCTCCCCATCTTGGCCGATCCACCGGCCGATTCCCCCTCGACGATGAAAACCTCGCTCAATGCCGGGTCCTTCTCGGAGCAATCGGCCAATTTCCCGGGGAGAGAGGCGACATCTAGGGCCCCCTTCCGGCGAGTCAGCTCTCTGGCCTTTCGAGCAGCTTCCCTCGCGGCAACCGCTTCAAAAATCTTCTCCAAGACTCCGGATACCATCGATGGATTTTCCTCGAACCAATTATTAATCGATTCCGAGATGGCCGTTTCAACGACTGGCCTGACCTCCGATGAAACCAATTTGTCCTTCGTCTGCGAGGAAAATTTTGGATCGGGAACCTTGACGGATAAAACACACGTCAACCCCTCCCTGATATCATCCCCAGTAATCGATCCCTTAAGATCTTTTTTGCCCGTGGATTTTACCTGATTGTTCGCCAGATAATTTGTGACGACCCTCGTCAAGGCCGCCTTAAATCCAGCGAGGTGAGTGCCCCCATCCGCCTGGGGAATATTGTTCGTAAAACATAAGATATTCTCGTGATAGCTGTCGGTCCATTCCATTGCCATCTGAACGCTGATCCCGGATTTGTCATCCATGCTATCGGCCGTAACCAACTTCTGATGGAGGACATTTTTCCCGCTGTCCAGATATTTGACGAAGGCCGACAATCCCCCATCGTAATATAACTCGTTCGAATATGGAGAATTGGAGCGCTCATCGATAATATTTATCCTGACCCCTGAGTTCAGGAAGGCCAACTCTCTAATCCTCCCCTCAATAATCGATCTATCGAACTTCGTGATCTTAAAAATCTCTGGATCCGGCCTAAACCGCACCATCGTCCCAGATTGAATTTTCTCATCCTCGCTGATGACTCTAATCGGAGCCTCCGGCACTCCCTTTTTAAACAACAGGAAATACTTCTTATGATCCTTCCAGACTGATAATTCGAGGACATCGGAAAGGGCATTTACGACCGATACTCCGACTCCATGGAGGCCACCCGATACCTTATAGGAGTTCTGATCAAATTTCCCTCCGGCATGAAGCTGAGTCATAATGACCTCAGCAGCTGATACCCCCATTTCTTTATGAATATCGACGGGGATACCACGTCCGTTATCCATAACCGAAACGAATCCATCCTCTTCAATATTAATCGTTATTTTGTCGCAGAAACCGGCGAGGGACTCATCGATGGAGTTATCGACGACCTCATAAACCAAATGGTGGAGTCCAGTTCCATCATCAGTATCGCCGATATACATACCGGGACGCTTTCGAACGGCATCCAGCCCCTTCAACACCTTTATGGAATCAGCCGTATATTTTTTATCCACCATCAGCCCTTCTTACCCTTCCCTAACGATACCATCGTGAACCCGAAAGAATGCTACCTCATCCCCAAGATCTGAGAATAATTCCTTACTGGTGCCAGATAACCAAACACTCAACCTCCCGATATGATGACCAACAAAATCCCTGATATTCGAGAAGAGCAGAGACCTGTGAGCCGAATCCAGGTAAGCCACTATATCATCCAGCAGTAAAATTAAATGCCGCGAATCTTCCTTCAGACGACTAGCAACGAACGATAAAAACACACCGTTCAACAGCATCTTTTGTTCTCCGGCCGAACACATAGATGCACACATATCCTTTTCGACATAAAACACTCTCCAATCACTTCTATTTGGCCCGAACGTCGTCATTCCGGAAAATCCATCTTTCTCCCTTCTATCGTTAAGCTCTTTTTCGTAGCACTCAATTTTCATTGAATTATCAGGCCGGAGTATACTATCTTCGACGGCTCCTGTCATTTCATTTCTGAATTCTGGGAATCCGTTTTTGATCTGATTCATTCCGAGGGCCTCGACTGTCCTCATCCTTTCGTCCGCAATTTTGATGCCCAATTCAGCGATTTGATTTTCGAGAACATCGAGCCACTTTTTAATGTCTTCTTTTTCGCTACTATTATTGACATAATTCTTCAAAATCTTAAGTCTATCTTTTGTTAATTTTTCATAGTTCCGGACATTTTTCATGTGTAATGCAGAATTCACCGAGCAAAACATATCGATAAAATCTCTCCGAGATGATGGCGCCTGCAAAAACAGCCTATCCATCTCACAAGTCAACCACAAGACATAGTAATTTTTCGAGAATTCTTCTAAATTTCTGCGAGGATTATCGTCTATTTTACAGATTTTTTTCCCGGTTATCCTGCTATATGTTATCGAAAAGGAACAGATCTGGGTGTCGAGTGTAATTGCCCAATGTTCAAATTTCTTGTTTATCATTTCATCGTATTTTGCCCTTCTGAGGCCCCCAAATTCAGAGAATAATGAAATGGATTCTAGGAGATTGGTTTTACCTTCCCCGTTATTGCCATATAGAACTACAATAATATTGGATGGTGAATCTGGAATAATCAATTTGATATGCTCGTAATTTCTGAAATTATTGATCCGGAGAATACTGATCATCACTGCTGCTACTGTTCATAAGTAATTTCTTCGCTTTCTTTGCTGTGTAAAATATGGAGAAGATATAGGCTATAGTGATCAGGCATAATGCCTTCCAAGTATACGCAAAAACGATGCATGCGGATATGACGATGCACAATAAAAAAAGAGTGTATTGTTCGCGTTTTATATGAAATTTTTTGATGGATAAAGTCGGGACTCTGGAAATACAGAG
Organism: Holosporales bacterium; assembly: GCA_031266385.1. Lineage (GTDB taxonomy): Bacteria > Pseudomonadota > Alphaproteobacteria > RUG11792 > RUG11792 > JAIRNI01. The sequence goes on along the minus strand of JAISBC010000018.1, from coordinate 1,710 downwards.
TATCCCAGCTATTATGACGCTTAATATCGATAGATATTCATTCCTAAAAATTTCGGCGCCATTGAAGGCATTATAGAGACTAATAGGAAACATGGCGAGGATGGCCCCGGCCGGAGCTGGAACTCCCGTGAAAAATTTTCCATTGAATGGGTTTTTTATTTGTTCGATATCGTGGGTATTAAAACGTGCCAATCTCAGGCACATACAAATCGCGAAAAAGACGGAAACAATCCATCCGATTCGATCTAACTTTGAAAGACTATAGCAATACATGACGATCGCAGGGCAGAGCCCAAAGACGGCAAAATCAGAGAGAGAATCGAGCTCGGCCCCAAATCGGCTACAAGAATTCAGCATACGGGCTAGTCGCCCATCGGTGGCATCCAGGAAGGCGGCGATCAGAACGGCAGAGATCACATATTCCCATTGACCGGATATCGCGAAACGAATTTGCGTCAACCCGGTAAATAAGGACGCAAGAGTCGTCAGATTAGGCAAAATTCTCCCTATCGACAGCCTTCGAAAAATTTTTTTCTTACGACGCTTACCCACCAAACTTCGATGAAGAGCCTTAAAAACCCAGAAATCATACCACAATCAGACGAATCTATCCATTGGGCGACACGCTTAGAAAGTAGCTGGGTATTAAGAAAATATTCATTCGTATTTTCTACAATGGCTATAGCTTGAACGAAGTAAGCTTTATTAACGTTTTTGGGAGGAACAATTATTATGAAGAAAATCGGACAATTAATGGGGATATGCGGGGTTCTATCAATCCTCTCATTTTCCACACAAGCCTCGACAGAGGAATCACAGATCGTCGACGTTGAGGAGGCTTCTGTACAGCTCTCTACCGCAGACGTGACAGAGGCTGCTCCCGTTGTTGCTCCAGTAGCAGGGCCTGAGGCCGCAAATCCAACGGATCCAAGGATGCCTCCTCATATCAATTTCGGTACCCCAGGAGCTGGCTGGCCCGGTGGATTCCCTTTCCAAGGTGGTCCTTTCCCGAGACCTGGTCAAAGCAATGGTGGAGTAAAGAGCACGGTGACGGCTCCTACCCAAAACACGGCCGCCTCCGCTCAGAAGCCAGCTGCTTCCTCTCAGAGAACGGCCTCCGCTGCTCTCAGGAAAGGATCTAGATTGAAAGCTGATGATAAATCAACGGACGGCAGCGAGGTAGCCGGTGTAAGTGGCGTGACGAAGTTCTTTGCCGCATTGGGCGGTGGCATGGTAATTGGCGGTGTCTCTGGCCTCGTTTGGTATTTCGCCAGCGACTCGCTTCCTCAGAAAGCATCGTTCCAACAGATAGCATTTCCTGCTTGGGTAGTTGGCTCGGCTGGCATTGGGGGCTTAGCTGGTTGGGGAACAGTTTGCTTAGTTTCTAATTTCTCGTCCTCCAAGTAAGGCATCCTATCCAACATTTTGGCTCTCCGTTAAACTTAAATTAACGGGGAGCTAAACATTAGATACCGTGTCTCAAATCAACTAAAAAATAATCAGAGGCCGTTGTGCGGATGCTGCGGTGCTGTCGAAATATTGTGATTACTTATTCAGTACGTTTTTCCTTTACTCCTCAAAAAATATGAGAGATATTCTTATATTAGTGGTTCGTCATGTATCGAATGTTTTTTTCTCATGAGCTGGATAAGAGATTTCATGACCCCCAAGATTAAGGCAATCATCGGGGCTTCTTCCGACAATGAATCC
>JAISBC010000062.1 GCA_031266385.1 Holosporales bacterium | reverse complement strand
CCTGGTTTTCCAGCGTTCTTGCTGGCAAATTTGTTAAATATTTTCATAAAATCATATCCTCCCACAGTATTACTACAATCATCATAACTAATAATTATTTATATTCTCTTAATTTTATGAACAGACGTGCTAGGATTTGATCTTCTTCCCCAAAAATGCCAGGCAAGCCATCCCGCATAACCGCATGCCCCAATACCAATAGACGTTATCAATCTCACCTTTAGTTTCTGAATAACGTCAGTTAGTCTATCAACTTCTGTCTTTAGCACCCGAATTTCAGGAAGTAGATTCCCGGAAGGATCCAGAAAGAAATCAGACACTGATACATTATTCGCCAGATAATCGTGCCAGTAGCCACAACAGTAGGCCTCATTCATACCCTTATTATCAATAGTCACAGCCGTATGAACAAACCCAAATTGAAATACAGCATTCAACCACAAAGAATTTAGCCCAGGAATTTCATAAGGAGTTAAGTTAAAAACATGATCCAGATAGCAATGAATCGCAGATGATCCCGGCCACCACAACAGAGATCCGTTACGAGCAATGTCTTCAATAAGGATGGGAGGAGGCAATCCCAAACGGTAATCGGACTGACCAGACTCCATTGAAGTTCGGTAAGAACTTGCAGGGAAAATCGCAGGGAGGAAAGTAATACTAGGGAAAAACGAGCCCATTAACTCACCCAGGTTAGACGGCAAGGATGACCCTAAAGATCTTCCTAAGGAAATAATAACTAACAGGAGCCCCCCCCCCCAGCGACTAAAAACGCCTGGTTTTCCAGCGTTCTTGCTGGCAATTTTATTATAATTTTGAATTAATCTCATCGTAATCTTCCCCTATCATATCTATTTTATTCCTCTAATCATTTTATCCAGAATTAGTTAAAGATTTATTTACCGTGATTTTATCGACCGAAAATCGGGAAAATTCTGATGGCCGAGCTTCGGCTACCTGTGCTACACTCCCGCGCACTGTCGAGAGCACAAGGAGAATTTTGGTGGCTAAGTTATATTTCTACTATTCCGCGATGAATGCCGGAAAGTCGACTAGATTACTTCAGAGCAGTTTCAACTATAGGGAAAGGGGGATGGATACCATCCTATATACCTTCAAGTTTGATGATCGATTCGGAGACCTCAAAATAGCCTCCCGAATCGGCCTAGAATCTGGAGCCAATACGTTCGATTCTGGGCTCAACCTGTTCTCTGATATTCTATCCAGAAGGACCGCCAAGACAGCCTGTATCTTCATAGATGAAGCACAGTTTCTGACGAAAAGTCACGTCCATGAATTATGCAGAGTTGTCGATGAACTCGATATCCCAGTCCTGGCCTTCGGATTGCGGTCCGATTTTTTGGGGGAACCATTTGAGGGAAGTATGTATCTATTAATCTTGGCCGATGAACTCATCGAAGTAAAGACGGTCTGTCATTGCGGGAAAAAAGCAATAATGAATGCAAGATTTGACTCGAATAGGAAGATTATGCGGAGTGGAGAACAAATTGACATAGGTGGTAATGAAAAATATATTTCCCTCTGCCGGAAGCATTTTAGAGATGGTGTCATCGAGGGGCCGGCCGACTGAATTTGAGAAGAGAGTTAAAGATGTGTTACAATAAAAGTATGCTGTAGTTTATCTTTGGTGTATTTCCCCATGAAGGGTAATGTTTTAGAAGCGATTATTGGGGCCGTAGTCTTAATAGTCGCGTCTTTATTTATGTATTTTGCTTATATTTCCAGTGGAGAAAAGGTTAAAGATGGATATACGTTGCTGACCCGTTTTGACGATGCCAGTGGGATAATGGTCGGTTCTGATGTAAAATTGAATGGAATCAAGGTCGGTATAGTGAGGTCTCTAGAGCTCGATGAAAATTATCAGGCCAACGTTATTATTTTGATTAAGAAAGACATCAAAATCCCGACGGATAGTTCTGCGAATATATCGACCGAGGGACTCATGGGAAATAAATTCATTGCCATCACCCCCGGATATAAGCCAGAAAAATTGAACGAAGGAGAGGAGATTGAAATAACGAGATCTGCCGTCAATCTCGAGAGGCTGGTCGATAAGTTTCTGATAGGTGGGAGTAGCAAAAGCAAGTGAAGAACCGTCTCATTGATTTATTGAGTGAAAAAAAGGCCTTCGATATAGTTGAATTCGACCTGTCAAAAAAGATGGAGAAATTATCGGATACATGTATCATAGCCACGGGCACCTCGGCTCGTCATTTGCGTTCGGTCGCTGACTATGTTTATCGATACATGAAGAATAATCGATGCAATCCGAGGATAGAGGGAGTCGCCGAGAGTGGATGGATTATCGTCGAGTCGCGAGGTATTGAGGTGCATCTTTTTAAGCCAGAACTCAGAACCTACTACTCTCTGGAAGAACTATACCACCCTAGTTGAAATTCAGGAACCGAGTTACTTGGAGCGGTGATTCCTGGGAGCGAATGCCGTCATCAAGAATCGGAATAATGCGCCCGAAAATATCGTGGGCCACCGGGGCTGCGTTCCATCCGGCCGTCGCGAATCCATGGGTTCCTTCGATCGGCTTCGGATCATCGAGCATAACTATCAGGAAATATTTCGGATTTTTCTTTGAAAATCCACCGACGAATGTAGTTATTCTTGATCGATTACCACTAGTCCCATAGCCGTGGTCGCGAATTTTGTATGCCGTGCCCGTTTTACCGAAGATGTCGATTCCATCTATTCCAGCCTTTTTCCCGGTCCCATAACAGATGACAGCCCTCATCAGTTCCCTTACGATGGCCGATGTTTGTGACGATACGATCCTCTCATCACTATGAAATGCTCCATTTCGTAGGAGTGTCGGGCGTACCCTAATGCCATCATTAGCAATCGAGGCTATGATGGATAATAGATGCACTGGAGAAAGGGAGACCCCATATCCATAGGATACGGTCGTCGCCGTAGCATCGGACCATCTCGCCGGAATAAGCGGGGCCCCAACCTCTGGGAGTTCGATCTGAACCTTCTCCAAGACTCCGAATTTTTCCATATATTTTTTTTGAGTATCTAATCCGAAATTTCTGGCAATTTTAACGGCGGCTATGTTTGAGGAAAAAACGAATGCCTCCGCGAGCGATAGGGCCCTGTTTTTGCCGCGGAAATCGGTGATCGTATGACGACCAAGTTTGATGGGGGTCTTCGCATCGAACATGCTGTTGAGCTTGGCCGTACCAGAATCGAGGGCTATCGCTACGTTTAGAATCTTAAAGGTAGAACCAGGCTCGAAAACACCGAGAGTATTTCGATTGAACATATTTATACTCGGCGTTTTAGCGACATCGTTCGGGTCGTAATCTGGAAGAGAGACCAATGCGAGAATCTCTCCACTATTCGACATTAATATCGCATTTCCCCCAAGTGCCTTATATTTACAGATGTTTTTCTGCAATTCTTCGTGAATTATAGATTGAATTCTGAGATCTAAACTTAGAATTAATTTTTTCTCCGGATCGTTAGAAATTATAAGTTGGTCATTAAAATAACATTCGATTCCGCTAACACCGCGACCATCAATATCCGAACAACCAATGATATGGGAAAATAGATTACCGTGAATATATATTCTTTTATAGTCCTTCTGGAAGGATATCCCCGGAATCCCGAGATCCATTATTTTTTCTTTTACTTGAGGGGTAACATGTCTCGCGATCCATACGAAATGCTTTGATTTATCACTTAGTTTTTGTCGGATAGTATCCGCCGTCGGTAATTCTTTGATTTGTGATAACTTTTCGGCGGCCTCATTGCCATCGATGACTGCCGATGGATCTGCATAACAGGATGATGTCGTAATACTCGTGGCTAGGAGCGATCCATTCCTGTCCGTAATATCGGCCCTCCTTATTATCCCATTTTGATTTGTAGCGACCTTTACGGCCACATTTCCTTCGAAAACCATGAGATTGGCGAGTCTGTATGAAATGCAGATAAAAATCATGACCCCAAAAATACATGAAATGATGATTCGAATTCTGAGGATCTCCATGAGTTTGGAATGTGATCTTGATTTTCTCCACAATGCAAATCCATCGAAGAACGAGCCCTTCAATCGCTAGCCCTCCAATACTTTATTTAAGAACGAATTGAGAGATTTCTCTTTAGTCTCGTTGTATAATTCTTCATACTGATTATTCATCAAATCTTCGTGACTAATCAGTTGGCAATTTTCCATCGGTACCATTTCTTTCAAATGTTTTTGGCATAATTTTTTCAGGCGATTAGGATCGTTAAGATAGCTCCATTCGGCCGAAAATACTACGATATCATCGAGGCATTTTTCTATCTCGCCTTGTATGGATTGTGATTTTTTTCTAAGAAAAAGAACCTCATACTTAACTCGCGAAACGGCTCCTCCGAGGATGACGATAAGGAATAGCGAGATCAGAAGGGATTTGTTCACAGTGCGTCGTCAACCTCCCCAGTATAGGCCTTAGATTCATTATACACGAATCCCCTGAGAACGGCAGATCTAGATCTTGGATTTTTTTTGATTTCTTCATGGGAAGGCTTGATGACGGATTTATTTATAATTTTAATACTCGCGGAGTTCGATTTTATCCAATTTTTAACGATTCTATCTTCCAGGGCATGAAATGAAATCGTCGCGATTCTGGCATCGTTTTTCAGGAGGCGTGGGAATTGCCCGAGAGCAGTATCTATTTCTAATAATTCATCATTTACAAATATCCGAATTGCCTGAAACGTTTTAGTAGCAACATCAATTTTCGAGTATTTTTTTTTGACGGAATCTGAATTGAATATATTCCGAACGACCATATGCAAATCGAACGTCGTCGTGATCTGTGATATTTTTCTGGCCCTTACGATTTCTGCGGCGATTCTCCTAGACTTTGGTTCATCTCCATATTTCCAAATAATTTCGGCCAAATCTTTTTCTTCGAATGAATTGATGACATCGAAGGCCGATAGACCACGTTTTGACATCCTCATATCTAATTTCCCATCATGAGAGAATGAAAATCCTCTATCAGGGTCATCAACTTGAAATGAAGAGATCCCAAAATCGAATAGGATACCGTCGAATCTTTCCATGGTCCCTATGAGATCTGGTAATCTGGAAAATTCCCCGGCTAGGAAATCAAAGTTGTTGGGATAGGAGGCTTTAAGGGTGGCGGCTCTATCGATAGCATCCGGATCGCGGTCTATCCCCAGGACATAGCAGCCTGAACTTTCTAGGATCGCCGTGGTATGTCCACCCCCTCCGAATGTGGCGTCAATAATCCTCTTCCCTGATGTGGGATTTAAAATGGATAATACTTCTGTTACCATTACGGGGATGTGCATCACCTAAAAACTGAGGAGAATATACCGCACGAAAACTTAGCGGTAAGTTTATTACAAAACCCATGCGGCGCATTATATAGCCAAACCCAGTGAATACTCAATAAATATTACTTTCCCCGCCATGGCAGTCGAAACGGTTTTTCGCAACGTTAAGTCAGTATTAAACAAACAAAAACAAAAGACTAGACTCACCACAGGAAGTAAATTATAATACAACCCTTGATTAGATTTCACACCGGCCCACAAACATGCAAGACGGATCTCGACGCAAACAACTCACAAGACTGGCCCAGAAGATTAAAGCGGTGGCATTAATATCCCTTCCCATATACAGCTCCACAGCACAGTCAGCACAAGCCGCCCCCCCCCTCCAACCCATAGAAGACTTCCTCCATCTCGCAACCCTGCAACCCCAATTCAACAAAGAGGGAATCCCGATTCACACAAAAATTAACGCCATGTCCGCCCTCCAGCTTCAAGCCCTCGACAGCCCCGAATTCGAATCCCTCATAAGCAGCAAGGGAAATGACAACCTCACCAGATTATACGTTTCCACAAAAAGTCACATAGCCCTAGCGAAAATAGAAGCGAAGAGTTTCTTCGTCCCCAGTGTAGCCCAGCAGTATAGTCCAGACTTAGAGCGAGCAATACGGACTTACACAGATGCACAACGAGACACTTCAAAACTATCCAGAGAACTGGAGGCCGTATTTAAAGTCTCAGTGAGACGCCATCCATAGAGCACTCCATAAATCATACCCCCCCCCCTTTTTCCATCCCTAGGCGAGAATTTCTTCTTGGTATTTATGTCAATCTTCTTTTTTTCTCCTGTAATACCATGTATCATTATATCTCCTCATATGAGAATGAGGTTAATTAATTTCAGATTTGCTCACGAACAGTATTTATTTGAAATTTTAGTGGTTCAAATTCATCATGTATCCGCTTTCCGATTGTTCTCAGTTTTTTTTGCTGCTGTATATTCAATACCAACATAAGTAATATTACATTTTTTACAGAAATCTCCAATGTGAAGGATATGCCTAATGCTATCGTCTATGAAAATAATTTTCGACGGGTGATGACTAGCGTAATCTAAAAAGGCCTCCAAGCTGTCATCCTTGCGAGTTCTGCCACAACAAAGGACTCCCTGACTATATGTGATGTCTGGCTGATTATTTGGCACAGATAGACAACAAGGTTTCAACGATGGAAACGGTTTTTCGCGACATGAAGTCCATGCCCCTCCCGAAGTCTGGATGAGGTACAGTCCCGTCTATTACAACGGGACTGCACAAGCACTTTAATCGTAAGGGGGGTATCTGATTGGTGGAGATGAGGAGGGCTGGGACCTCTCCGGTTGAATGAAGGGCGGAGAAAAGAATGGAGGCTCTGGTGGTGGGTATGGTGGGACTTCCATATCGAGTTCTCTTCTGACCTCATCAACGACAGTGGCCATTTCATGTAGTTGGGCTGGGGTTAGTCCCTGATCCATGAGTGCACCTAGCTCTTTGTATGTTATTGGGGTCTTGGGGGCCGAGACTCCAGGATTCAATATATGGGAGAGCCGCGGCATTAGCTTGTCCTGGACGCGGATGGGCAAGTCCCCTATGAACCTATACAGGCTTGTCACTTCTTCGATCTGATCATCTGTCGGAATATCCGGAGGGGGCATCCTCATGGTTGGGGGTGGAGGACGATGCTTTGACGATGAAGGTTTGCTACTGCCTGGGGCCGTACCATGATGAGATGACCTGGCCCCGGGGGGTGGGGTAGGTCTGCCGGCCGCTCTCGGCTGGAGGCTCTCGGCTTGGATTGCCTGCTGCGTTTGCCACCAACCGGGGTGGTCCGGAGGCATTGCTTCGCCAATCATTGCTCTGAGCAGGTTTGGGTCTCGCTTGCGAATTTCTTCTGCTTCTTCCGGGGGCATTCCCAGTTCTTGTAATATTCCAACCCATATCGGATGATTAGTTGGGGTAGCTAGCAAAAAGTCCATTAAATGTCCAGGCGCTATGGCAGACTGGGGATCGATCGGGTCCGTAGGGTAATAATCTCCTGGAGGATGTGGCGATGACTGGGTCTGCATCTGCATTATTTTCTTTATGACTTTTTCCCTGACTCCTGGTTTGGCGAGAAGATTCTTTACCAGGACCCTGAAGGCGGATCCTCCTTTTGCCTGTTTCGCTTGGACCGTAGATGGTGTGATGCCGGAGGATTCGAGCACTATTGCCCATAGTGGGCTATCAGGTGGGGAATTCCCTAGTTCTGCCTCGATTGCTTCGTCGTCTATTAAGTCCCTTGGGACGACACTCTCTCGTCCTTTATGGGAGGCCCTGGGTTTCTCTCTTTGGTGGGTTGGATGCTGTGATTCTTTATGTGCCGGTGGGTTCGTGCCGAGTGGACTATAAGGCGGGGGGCGTCTGGGTACTTCGCGGGTTGCTTCCGCCAGTGTATATGCCTTGTAAACTGTCTGAATTGCCTTTGGATCTTTAATTGACTGTAGGATCTTTTCAAGTCTTTCTCGAGAATTGCATCTTAGATTTTCGAGGGTTTTGGCGTCTTTTTTTAAGATCGGGATTAGGTGTTTCCATAGGTAGTTGTCTTGTGTAACTTGTGTTCTCATTAGAATTGGGATAAGCTGTGTTTTGTTGACTTCTACTATAGTTTTCCGTGGCATAGCAGCTGCTGCTTGCGATGGGTCTGCGTGTTCTTGACTCAGAACGTGTGATGTGCCGGTATACTGTGACGATAGAACTGCTCGATTGCTAATAATGGTAATGGATCCTATGGTGAGGAGTGCCTGTAAAGCTCTGTTAATGGGCCGTGGTTGTGTTTTTTGGTGAATGATAAGTTTCATACGTTAATTTCATCCTGTTTGGGTCTTGTTTGCCTATTCACCTAGTATACCATATTTTCCTAGGTTATTTTTGGATAAGTAAGCTGCCGGTTCTAGGTAAATCTCTAATTATCGCTACGTTTATATTTTGCCTTCTACTACTAGAATCCACGCTATCTAGTGCTTACTCCTGATTTTCAGGAGAGCTCTGGGTGTCTGGCTTATACAGATTAGACGCCAGCCAAATTGATAGATATATCCCTATCATGAACAGGAAATATCTCGAGGGATTTTTGTTGAAGAAGCGTACGATGGCTGCCATTCCTGCCCAGATAGACAAGGATACCAATTTCTGAGACCATCTTGTGATGATGATTTTGCCGCATAACCTCTTCCCGATGACGATACCCGAGAAAACATAGAGGGCCAGCCAGTTGTAAGATTTTGCCCCATAAACCGATTGTAATGTGCAGAATACGGTGATGACTAGCAGAATAGATATGATATCAGTGCCCCACTCTCCATACCTTTTCCGCAGGAAGTGATACCCCGCGATTTCCAGGCAAGTAAATACGGTGGCTCCGAAGATATCGTACCAATCATGAAAATGTTTATATACGATCGATGACGCTACGCATCCGAGTAAGGAAATGAGAATGGCCTGTACGGCGTGACTCCGCGTCCGATAAATAAAGTAGCCATAAAAAATTGCTGCGACATGCATGTGCCCACTTGGAAACGCATAACCATGTCCAAGATGCGGAAAAAGAGGCACCTTAAAAATGTTTTTTAGTAACGTGTTAAAAATCATGACGAAACACACGAAACAGGCTGCTCGCTCAAAATCCTCTTTCCGATAATCGAATAAAATTCCGAGGACGACGGCAAAGGATAGGACCTCGCCCTGTCCCATCTTCAGGGCGAGATGAACTAAACTATCGATTCCACAGAGGGCCACTAGAATGCCGTGCTGAAACCTAATAAGAATCTATATGGTTCGTCATACTTCTCTTTTCGAATCGGGAAGGCATATGTGAATTTCATCGGGCCCAGTGGGGTTACCAAGGAAATACCAATACCAATCGAAGCCCTGATCTTCTTAGAATCAAGAATCTTATGGCTTACCAATACCGTATTGGGCTCCTTATCGAAGGCGCATTCAATGTGCTCCATCTCGGATGCGATTAGTGACGGATTCGGAACCGTTGTTCCGGCCTCCGTGATCCCAATATTGTGGTTCTTATCGATGATGACCTTCTTTCCAGTCTTCACCAGGAAGCTATCTCCCTTTTCTGGTGGGCCCCACAGCGTTCCGAAATCTGTAAATACGAATCCTCTAAAGCAGAGTTCTTCAGAAAGTCCAACCGGGAAGGTAAATTCAATGGTTCCCTTCCAGTATTTGGTAGCCCCGATGAAATCCCTGAATATAGCTGATTTAGGAGTTGCCTGCCCGGTTAACGAATTGGCGACCATAATGGCCCGTACCGATTCAGCCACCGGGCCGACACCGCAGTCATCGAATCCTCTGAACGAATCAAGTCCGAGGGCAAAGCTATCGGCGATATTCGGTTTTTTACTGCCGATCTTACTGAGGAGACCGCCCGACAAAGAAAATCTGATGTTCGTTTTTCTGTTGATCGGCACAATGTACGTACCGAATAGTTCGTTTTTCAGGTGCCGAGCATCTCCGCCGAGCCCGGCAACCGTCGTCGAAAGACCCGTTTTAAATGATCCCTTCAATCCGGTCAGGAATGAGGTCCCATAGCTTATCGTGTGCTTGACGGCGGAAGAATTACATTTCCCTGGGCGCGTCGTGCTGATAGTATCACCATCCTTCCTCATGGTCTGATACTTTATTATCGGAGTCGCATGGGGCATGACATCTTCGAATTTTCTGCTCGTTAGAGTATAGTCCCAGCTCTGGGCAAATTTGGAACTCAGATTATACGAGGCCCCCAAAGACCCGCCAATTTCCTTCGTGGAAAAAGCATCCCATCTTCCGCTTTGGTATCTGAAGGCTCCGACAGTCCCCGTAATATCCTTATCGAAAATATGAGGATCCGATACGCTTACGTTTACGTTATTCAAGAATCTAAACTTACTTTTCCTCGAGACTTTAGTCTCCTTCATGGTCACCGGATCAATCTCATAACTCCGACCGGTCCTCGTCTTGCTAGATCCGAGGAATACGCTGAGTGCCTTTCCAGTCCCGAGGAAATTAATCTCGCTATACGACAAATCTAATCCAATTCCTTCTTGGGTCGAGTAGCTAGCGGCGACCATCGCCTCGCCCGTCGATCCCTCTTCGAGAGAAACCTGTAAGATGCATTTATCCGGAGCATTCGGATCCTGGATCGTTTCGATATTAACCGATTTGAAATATCCGAGACTCCTCAGGCTAGCCTCGGCCAGCGACACCATCATCCGATTGTATACATCTCCCTCTTCGATCGCGAGTTCTCTCCGGATGATATGATCACGAGTCCTGGTGTTCCCCTTTATTATAATTTTCGAGACGTAAATCTTCTCTTCATTCAAAACGTGAAAAGTAACACCAACCACCCCATCCTTCGGTGATTTGTCGAATTTTGGCTCGATCTTGACGGCGGCAAATCCATGCTCATTGGCCCGTCTGTCGATCTTCACGGAATCAGCCTCCAATAAACTGACGCTGAATTTCTCTCCCTTTTTGCAATCCAGAGGACATGCCAGAGCGTCATCCGTCAATTTTCCGATATGTGACTTTATTCCGATGTCTCCGAAACTATATAGGCACCCCTCATCGATAACGAACGTCAAAATAAATTCTTTCTTATCGTGAGACAATTCGGCCGTCGCAGAGATAACCTTAGCATCCGCAAATCCCCGCTCCTGATAGAATCGAGTGATGGCCGCCTTATCTTCGGCCACGCGTTCTGCACTGTATATATCATCCGTAACGAAAAATCTATACCATCTCTTTACTCGCGTATAAATAACATCACGCAATTCTCCAGCGGCAAACGAGTCATTCCCGACGAAAATGATGCGCCCAATTCCAGCGGCATCTCCCTCATTAATTTCGAATACTAAATTTACCTGATCATTCGGTAGGCGAATAATTTTCGGTTCAACTCTGGCATTATATCTCCCCATCTTACGGTAGGCGTCCAGTAAACCTTGTTGAATTTCTTTTACTCTCGCTGGAGATAGTGTTTCCTTCGCCTTTATCAAGACGGCCTTCTCGATGTCACGATCCGGGAGCTTGCTATTCCCTTCAAAAGAAATTTTATTTATGATGGGTGCTTCTTTTACTTGTACGACCAAGACTGATCCACGCATCTCTATGGAAACTTCTTCGAAGAATCCGGTTGCATCCAGGGCCTTCAGAGCCTCGTTGATAGCGTCCGGATCTGCCTCATCTCCTACATTCAGCGTCAAATATGACTCGATCGTCTCAGGCTCGACACGTTTGCATCCGACATATTCTATCCTCGAGATTTGCCCTGCCAACGCCGCTAGAGTCAGGAAACTCCCAACGAAAATACACAAAAACAAATAACGTAACGCTTTCATTGTATCAATCCCTCAGCTTATTTGAATAAGTAACCCGATAAATCGTTCCAAAGACCAAGCAGCATCAGGGCGGCTACTATGACGAGTCCCACCATAAAGATTATCTCGACGAATTTTTTGGGCAAAGGCCGCCCGATCACCCATTCTATCGCTGATATCAATATCGTGCCTCCATCTAAAACAGGAATTGGAAGTAAGTTAACAGAACCAAGGATAATGGATAATATCGCTAACATCCATATAAAATTTGGGATCCCAGATTCCGCACTGGCGACCGACATCTTCGCTATCGATATAACTCCTCCGACATTCTTCGGACTTATTTGCCCAGTCGCTATCTTAAAGATCGAAGTAATATTATCGACCGAAGAATTATAGGTCGTCGACAGGGCGAATATAATTCCATCCGTGATACATAACTTTTTGTACTTAACATTTTTTGGATTGGGAGTTACACCCAAAATTTTAATGGGTACGATCTCGCCGTTATCTTCGGAATACATCTTAATTTCAATCGTCTGTTCCTGACTGTCATCTTTTTTAATCTTAAGTTTTAATATCTTCCCATGAGATGCGATTATTTGATCCTTTAGATCAGAGAATGTATTTATTCGTGCATCATTCGCCTCGACGATGGCATCCCCATCTCGCAGGCCAGATGTATACGCGAGGGTCGATTCACCCTGTACGGCAATCGTATTATCACCCTCTGGAATTCCGTTGATCACGGAGAAAAGGAACAGGACGACGATCGCGAAAACTAGATTCAGGAAAGGCCCACCGAAGGCGACGAGCAATTTTTGCCATGGTTTTTTGCGATGAATGGACATTCGATCCATGTCTTCATCCGTATATCCATCTGGGATCGTCTCTTTGACGCTACTGACATCCGAGTCTCCGAACATCTTGACGTATCCACCAATCGGGAGGAGAGAAATCCTCCACTTCAGCCCACTCTTATCCACTCTCTCCCAGAGGACTGGCCCAATCCCCACGGAAAAAGCCTCGACGAAGACGCCGTTTTTGCGCGCGACGATGAGATGCCCAAACTCGTGAACGACGACCAAAACGAAGATGACGATCATCAGGGCGATGGTTGATCCTATAAAACCCATAAAAAGACAGATCGATGAATAATAGCTACCCCATGCCGGCAGCATACCACATCACGAGCAAAATTGAAAAATATCTAGATGCTTGGTGGCTTGCGAAATAAAGAGGCACACTCGTCATTAGAAATTCTTAAGTGTTTTCGCTTAAAATCTCAAGTACTTTTGCTTGCTTTACTGGTGATGATGTGGTAAAATTCTGGCTCAGTTTGGTTTTGCCGGTTTTTTTTGGTGCTGGCAGCGAGAGAGGGAAGTTTATGAAGAAGTTTTTGGTTGTGATTTTGTTGCTGTGTTTTGGTATTCGTGATACCTCCGCTGGGGATTATATCTTCGACGAGAATTGCACTTGCCCTCTGCGTACACCTCTCATCGAAGATGCCGTCGAAGTTGCCGGTCTCGGCTTTGCAAAATGGTCAGCTATCGTTGCTACGGCGTATTTGATTATACACGATGCGCGTTCCTACTTACAAGATCTTAACACGTACCGAACTAAGGTGGCTGGTAAGAAGGATGGAGTCATCAGTGATCTGTCCACATTTGAGCGAAAGTCTGCGGCAGACAGCGCCTTCACGCTCGCAGAGGGCGATCCGCTTTGCCCTTCTTGTTGTTGCCAAGGGTGTGAGGATTGTACTTTTGCTTGCGTCAGTGGATGCTTTAGCTTGCTAGATCGTGTCAAATTAGGCCGGCTTTTTGATTGGAAAGACAAGAGCGGTGCCTTGCTCAAGGTGGGTGGAGATCTTCTTAGTATTGCTTGTACTATAGCGGCTTGGAAGTCAGGGGATCCGAACTGGAGTTTGGTAGAAGCATACTTGCCTATGGTTATCTTACTGCTGAGAGGTGGGTTAAGCTTCTTGCCTACGGGTATCTTACTGCTAAAAGGTGTGGTAAGTCGGTGGTGTAATCGTCCTTCTCAGGTTCAGGGGCAAGGTGGTTCTAGTTCTGGTGGAGGTTCTGGCGCTGGTGGAGGTTCTGGTTCTGGTGGAGGCGCTGCCGCTGCCGGTAGTGTGTGAGGTCGTTATGGATTTGAATTTTTTGGGTAGGGTTGGTAGATTTGTAGCCGGTGTGTTGATTTTGTTTACTTTGGATGCTGTGAATGCATCTCATCCGCGATCCCGCGACCTTCCGTCTCCGCATGGCGGGTCTTTGTTGGAATCTTGTGAATATCCGGCAAGGCCGCCTTCTAGGCTGTTGAAGAGTTACCAGTCATCGCCTCCGCCTGAGCGGTGCGAGTCAGGTTTTCCCGTAATCCCATTCATTTGGAGGGGAGGGCTTGGGTGTGATGTAGAGTTGCGATCGAAGGAATGCGCAAAACTGGTGAGGAACGGTAAGGCTGCTAGTGTAATTGTTGCAGCCATGCCGTTTTCAACTGAATGGGAAGGATTGAAATATGGATTTGGCTCGGTAAATTTGTATCCAATCTTTGGGGATAGTTCTGAGAATCATCATGATTTATTGCGTCTGTTTGTGAGTAACCCATTGGTCATGAAAACCGACGAGCAGCGGGATTATCTTGCAAAGCTTACAAAGGTTGTTTTCAGCTATCATCGGCTGGATCAGCCATTGCCTTCGCCTCAAGATTACCAAGTAGATCGGTTCATTAACAGATGTCCATCCGACAGCTTCGGATTATTGCAGAGGGCTTTTTCCGCCGGTAAGGTAGGCAGTCATACACGTGTGACACAAAGAGAGTTGTCGACTATCATCCGCAATCGTGAAGCGGATATGTTTCGCTATTCGGATCCAGCGGAGATTTATTTTCTCACTCGGGTTTATCCTTGTTGGGGGGAGTACGATCAGAAGGATACTGCTGTCATAGCTAAAAAGTTGACGGGATATATGCGTGAGATGATTATCCAGGAGTATTTTTCGGATCAGGACAACAATGCGGCTTTACAAACATATCTGCGTGGCAGAGCAGGAGGTTCGACGGACGAGGATTCTGTGAGGCGTGGGGTTGAGGCTATGTGTGGTTTTCCCCTGTCTGATAAGCCCAGTGCTGGATTAGTGGCGCTCGTCAAAGCTTTCAATACCCAACCACTGGATATGGTGAATCGAGTCGCCCAGTATACGAAGGATAGTCGTGATGACGGATGGATTGGCATGGAGATGCCGTCAGAGCAGATGATTCAGGTCATGAGAGCGATTGCTCCGCACGGGGTTTGGTCCAAAATTAGTAAAAGTGGGATTTACTTGGTGAATTTGATGCTTCCCGCGGAGGGATTGAATGCAGAAAACAAACAGCTTTGTCTTGAGGCATTATTGGCAAGCCATCGATCCTACATTATCCAGCAGACACTGGCGGCCGCATTGGAGTTTGCGAGGAAGAAGACATCCTGAGGTTATGGGGGGCTCCCTCTCTTCCCCTCTCTCCCCCCCCCCTCACCGCCTTGTGGACGATCATCAGGGCGATGGTTGATCCTATAAAACCCATAAATAAAGACAGATCGATAAATAGTAGCTACCCCATGCCGGCAGCATAGCACATCACGACCAAAATTGAAAAATATCTAGATGCTTGGTGATGGGAGGCAGAAAAAACACTCTTGTCGTTAGAAAATATTAAGTATTTTCGCTTAACATCTCAAGTACTTTTGCTTGCTTTACTGGTGATTTTGTTATTGTGTTTTGGTATTCGGGGAATCTCCGCTTTCATTTGCGCTTGCCATCCGAGTCCACCCCTGGTGGTTGCTGTTGGTGAAAGTTTATCGGGATGGAGCAGCAGTTTCCGCTGCTCTGTCCGCTGGTGGGATTACTAGGAGACACGGAGCACAGAAGCGGAGAGAATAGTAAAGGGGAAGATAGTGGGGGTTTAGGTGGTGTGTCTATTGATCCTATCAGGTGATAGAAGAGACGAATGTGGTCAAGATACTCGCCATTTGGACACACTACGAATAATCGTGAAATCGATCAACATGTAACAGAGTTAATTTTTTCAAATTATTAATATTTTTTTAATTCTAAATTGCAAAAATCATTAATGATGATATTTATTTATTGAATATGAGATAGTATTATGCAAAATAAACGGGTAAAACTACTTGTTGGGGTTCTTTTCTGTACATTTTATTTTCAAGAAATAGGAAGTTGCTCGTCATTATTGGCATTACCATCTGTGCTATCCTCAATATTTCCACAGATTAGTGCGCCGCCGATAGTCTTCTCGGATGCTCCAATCGAACTCAACTTGGGTAACTTTACTGTGGATTCAGAAAGCTCGCGCTATTTCCACTGCGATGGCGGCGAAATGGGTGGAATAGTGATTTCGGGCTATAATACAGACCAGAATGATAGCCCAGATTTCAACCTTGATTCGGCTGATATTAAAGGGTCAGTTTCTGAGAAGCGCCCTGATTTGTCTATCAGTGAGGTCGTCGAATTTTCCGTTGAAGCATCATCCGAACCGAGTAGAAAGAGTCATTCTTCCAAAGGACATCGAGTGCATTCTGTCAAACATGCGAAAGCTACTCCTCAAAGGAGAACCGATAGTACGGCTAACAATCTGATCTTTGGAATTGGGGCTCTTTCCTTATTGGCTGCGAAGGGAGCAAAACGCGTTTGTGATATGATACCAGATACTTTTAGCCCTTGGAAAAAATGGCCCACTTACACGGCACCTAGAATTCAGGGCTCTACTTCTCCAATTAGTATCGAAATCCTTGGAATGCCGCATCCAAAATATTTGCGCTTTCTAGCCGTTGCTGCGAATCTGGCATTCCTCGATGATGCTGCATAATCCTATCCATAAAAGAGTAGTAATTCTGAAACCGAATAAGGTAGCATACTCAGCACAATGGGGGGGGGAGTTGTTCAACCAATTTTGTGATCATTTACTATGGATCGGTAGAGTAAGGACGCAGCAGGTAGGACCATTTGCTCAAGTAGACATCCTTAACATCAGGTAGTCCACCAGTGCCTGGAAAGGACTTCCTCCAAATGGAGTAGGGTGTTCAGACTCTTGGTTCCCAACAACATAAGCTGGAACAAATTCTCATTTTCTGTAAAACCCCCTAAACCGTTTCTGATGCGTTGTTCTGAATTTTACGATCCATCAGATAGATCAGGACGAACGTCGGGATCGTGGTCACATAAAACCAAATGACACATCCTATATTCGTCTCGAATAGCGCCGAAAACAGGAGCATCATGAATGGGGTGGCTCCCCCGATTATCGCCCCCAAAGAGTCCGTTATGGAAAACCCGGTATATCTGCACTGCGCCGGGAATAACCTTAAAACATAGGCGGCGGAGCAGCTAGCTATCGACGCACTCAGGAACGTTACGCAGACCATATATAGATATATCTTAAACAGCGTCAATTCACCGGCGATCAGTGTACACAGCGGATACGAGGCCGCGATCAATATCAACGAACCGATCTGTATCTGCCTCACCATTCCAATCCTATCGGCAATCTTACCGCATATGGAAATCGATATAGATATCCAGAGCATATCGAACATACTGAAAATCATGCTCTGTGAAACGGGATAACCGGCCTGCTGAAATAGCCTATTCCCGAACATCATCGATGAGTAAGCAAAGGAGGTATACATAGCGCAAACGGCTATCCCGACGGCCGTTTCCAATTTATGATATCTAAGCAGAGTCATAATCGGGGATTTCAGGGTTTTGTGCTGATTTTGTATCTCGATAAAGTCATCCGTCTCGGGGATCCTCATCCTAAAGAAAAAGACGATACTCGCCAATAGGCCACCGACGATGAACGGCATCCTCCATGACCAATCTGGATATCCATCCTGCGTCGCCAACCAACACGTCACGGCCGCCGCACAACCTCCGCAACAACCCAGCGAGATGATATTGGCGGACGAACTCACCTTCTTATGCCCCATCTCGTGATTATGTATGAGAACCCCGGAATACTCGGCCCCCTTAAAAAATCCTTGCAACATCCTGAGGAAAATCAAAATGATCGGGGCGGTTATCCCGATAAGGGAATAGGTCGGCAGGATCCCAATCATGAACACCGGAAGCCCAATCCCCGTTATGCTAATCAACAGAGCACGTTTTCGGCCGAATTTATCTCCCATACGCCCGAACATCAGGGCTCCGATTGGCCCCGTCACGAAAAGGGCGGCATAGGCCGCGTAGGAGGACAGCAATTGTATAATGGGGTCCTGACTCGAGCCGAAGAACAAAGGGGCCATGACGACGGCCAAGAATCCATTGATAACATTATCGAAGCTGATGACGAAGTGACCTCCGATCACAGCATTGTTATACTTCATGCCTCCAACTCCTAACCGACACGCCAGTATTCCTTATGGCACTATCTATGTTTTCGGCGGCATTATATATTTTTTTTAAGAAAAGTCAACATAAATGAACTAGAAAGTCTATGGCGGGATATTTATAATAAAGTTAGCTCATTTTACAGTTGCTTAATACTTTTTTTGTTGCAGCCTATGATCGCTGGTAGGATTTCCGGAAAGCTACCAAACGGTAGCCAATCCGAAAATATCCACAATAATCTTAAATGCAATTAATTATTAGTTAATCCCAAAGTCTCATCGTAAAATTCAAAAATATCCCTTTCCGTCCAGTCAACATCCGGGAGCTTTTTTTTCGCGGAGGCGATGAATTCAGATGAAAGTCCATCGTACAAGAGAAGAAACGATAATATCTGCCTTATCGAATACTCCTCCGAGTATTGACCTATGGTCGTCAGAAGTTCATCCGGAGTCAGAAGTGATTTCGTGTGAAAAGGGGTACGCAGTGGCCACAATCTGGCGAGAGTTTCCAATCTGCCATTCGCATCCATCCCTGAAAAACAATTTGAATCATACATCGTGCCAAACCAATTACGGTAAGCTCTAAGATCCATTATCTTCATCTCAACGGCAAATCTCAGGAAATCGGTTACGGTTGGAATAATGGGGCTCATCCTGGGAATTCCACAAAACGAAAAGCTCTTCATTATTCCGCCAAAATCGGTGGATACGTATCCGGGATCGATTACCCAACATACCGGCGGAGAACATGAATGCAAATACATTACATTGCGATATTCATAGTCTCCGTGCCAGACACCTTCTCGGCAAAGCGACTGACCAACCAGGGAGAATGCCCTAACCCCAGCGACCGCCTCCTCATTCAGGTTCCCTCTATCGATCGTTAAAGATTGATCTACCGGCATCCCAGGGATCCATGAAATCAACTGGATACTCACACCTGGTAAGCTCATGAGATCTGTGATAACCCCTTCATTTGATGGAATATCCGCGCGAAATGGCCCCCTGAAGGCTCCGTCTGGGAGCAGCCATCCAAAAGCTTCCACCGAATTATATCTAGCCTCAAATCCTGGGCCATCATCACCGAATATCCGATAAGATCCTCTCCCTAGATCGACCAATGAATACGCTCTTAGAAGGTCGCCTAGAAATCGATGATTACTTTTTAATTCATTACTTAGTCTTTTCGATTCAATTTTTACGGCATAATCCGCGGTCCCAACGGATGCTTTATACAGAACGATTCCGCCGCAACGGATCTTCCTCTTGAATTCGACGTGAACGTTCTCTATGGGGCTGCCAGAATGCGCCGCGACAAACTGAGCTACCTGATAAGAATAACGATCTTCTGGATTAGTTACTGGTGGTATCGGCATCACCGATGAAACACACTCAATGATTGCCGACGAGAAAACGATTACTACTAAAAATAGAGCCCGGATAATCACTCAGACCCCTCCCCATTTAGTCCGATAGATAAATAGTAGCAAAGCAATCCTAAATAGGATCTAAATTTTTTTCGCTATCTTGAGTAGTGCCATCTTCGAAAGGTTAAGCGGCCGGTCGTGGGTGTGACCATCTATCGAGCGGCCTTAATTCCTGGTAGTCGTCAGCTGTGGCTATGAGCTCATCATCGGGGGCTATGAGCTCATCATCGGGTGGTGATTCCATCTTGAATTTGGGCGATTTACTCACGAGCTCAGAGAGTTCATCTACTGATGGGCGCGTTGCTGCCGCTGATCGGAGGCTTCTAGTTATTGCCGATATTTCTTTACGATACGTGGGGAACTGGTCTTGAAGAGAATGCCAGGTTTCTAGCGATAAATCCGGATTTAAAAGAGCACATTTGACCAGTAACTCTACAGATTCCTCCCGCGGAAGTTCTTCGAGAAAGCCCAGGCTCTGGAGCGGATTTTCCGTATTTGGATCGGGGAAGGGCCACCTCACTGGCAACAACCTTTCGATCACTTCCGTTATATCTCTGGCTCCATACCCTGTAAGGCACTCTGCACGAAACATCTTATTAAACCATCTGTGGTATTTCTCTTCGTCGATTAGGTTGTGCCTTACAGCCAACCTTAATAATCTAGCAGTAATTGGAATTAGCATTCTACATTTAAGCAGCCCACAAGCAGCTAGAACATCTAATGTGTATATTATGTCTTCATTGGTGATTGGGCCAGCATCTATTATCGCGACTATACCTTCAACCGCGTAGAGGAAATTACGCAGAGCATAATCTCCATGATGCAATCCATTCTCCATGAAATATTCCAATGTTTCGACGAAAGCGGTGGCAATAGTGAATAATAACTCCTGATTGTGAACGAGTTCTGGTCCATCGGCATCTCCGATTTCACGCAACAGTCTGGTTCCAGTAACTCCAGGAGCCCATGCCAATACTTCTATGGTTACGCCTTCTGTTCTCAGTAAATTGTCGGCAATATGAATCGCTTCAGGGTCGTTAGCTTCAAATGGCCCCAAGAATTCACCATTTGGAAGGAGTCTCCCGAACGCTAATATTGGATAGAATCTTAATTCAAAACCGGTTTCTCTTTCCGTGGGCTCCCCAAGTAGATAATATCCTACATCCAAATACCTTATTCTTGGAATTTGTGTAATTTCTCCTACAAATCGATTATTATTGACTAATTCCTGTCGGAGCTTTTTCGATCTAATTTTGACGGCCAGAGTTGTTCCTTCACAAGTTGCTAGAAATACCTGAACACCAGTAACTTCATTGTTAACCTTTTGAGTTAGTTGAATATCGTCTGGAAGTACGTTCAGCCAATAAGCAACAAAATCCTTTATCTGCTCAATTGGTTGGGCATCTGTTTCCGGCGGCAAAGATGAATCGCCTTTGTCAGGCGGCTTTCCTGACGATAAGACACTCGTCGCAAAAAATCCGAAAATTATCGGCAAGAATAAAAATATCACTCGTAGAGTACAAATGCTCATTTCGGTTACTCATCTCCTCCCCCGAGAAGGGTTTCCCATATTTTGCATATTCTTAAGTCGCCCTCCCCCAGCACTGGTTTCCTAAACCATTTTACAAACGCGTTTCAACCAACTCTTTTGGGCATTTTGTAGTCCCTGAAATTTTGGTATCATTCATAGTCTGTGGTATAATTCTACCATATAATTATCTTTTTTTGTACTACTGTATCGAGTACTGACAAGAATTGCGGAGGCGCGCTTATTATGGATCCAATGTCTTCATTTGAAGTCAAGAATATTATTCCTATACACTTTTTTTCATTGGATTTTTCAATCACAAATTCTTCTCTGTATATGCTGGTAACCGTGGCCATGATCCTCATCCTCTTTGGAATTGGGACGAGGAATTCAAAGATGATTCCGAATAAAATTCAATTCCTCATCGAGAAGATGTTTTTTTTCATTGGAGATATCGTGAAAACAAGCGCTGGAGATCACGGAATTCAGCTATTCCCTTACATATTTTCTCTTTTTCTTTTTATTTGCATCGGGAATATCACGGGTCTTCTTCCATTCGCCTTTTCGTTTACGAGTCAATTGGTTGTGACGATGGGAATGGCCGGTATCGTCTTCGTTGCCTCGATTATCGTCGGAATCAGCCGTAACGGCTTGCATTATTTCAGGCAATTTTGTCCGAAGGGATTGCCGGCATACCTCGTCCCGTTTTTTGTGGTCATCGAATTGATATCGTTTATTTTTAGGCCATTCAGCCTGGGGATACGTTTATTTGCAAACATAGTGGCCGGTCATGTTATGATAAAAGTAATAGCTGGATTCGCCGTGTCGGTCATGGGTGTGGTGGCGGCTTCTTGGCTTGCCATCCCGATAGTAGCCTTCGATATTGCGATAGTCGCCTTCGATGTTGCGCTGAACGTTTTTAAGCTGGCGATTTGTGTCCTTCAGGCGTACGTTTTCGTCATATTGTCGTGTACGTATTTGGCGGAATCCATGGCGCATGAAGAAGATTAGTTTGTTTTTATGAGGAGTTTGGAAATATGGATCCTATTGCAGCGAAGTTTATTGGGAGTGGAATCTCCGTCATCGCTCTCTTTGGAGTTGGAATCGGTCTCGGAAAGTTATTTTCTTCGGTAATTGAATCGGTCGCCAGAAATCCATCGGCATTGAAGGATCTAAGGTCTTTGAGTATGACCTATTTTGCTCTCCTTGAATCTGTCGCATTACTGGCCTTTATCGTCGCGATGTGCCTGTTATTTGTCGTATAGGGAGTGCTTCGAAAGATGTTGCCACAGCTTGATACATCATTCTATTTTTCGCAGTTATTCTGGCTTTGTGTTTCACTTTCGGTTTTGATCGTAGCATTCAAAAAATGCTTCATTCCGAGGATGGATAAGGTTTTTCAAGCTCGAGGACAGCACATAAAGGAGCATTCAGAGGCCATAGAGAAGTTGGAGCACGACCTTATCGAGACGGAGAATCTGATAAAGCAGATTCAGGAAGACGGATTGCGTAGATCGGCTGAAATCGTGAGGAACGCCGTGAAGAAATATGAAAACGCCATTGATACTCAGTTGAAATTCATGAGGGCAGAGAATGAGGAAAGGATGAACGCGACTAGAAATAGGATACGAAAAGAAATAGATGGATTAGAATCAATCTTTAAGATGCAGGTTGAGATTACGGCTCAGACGGCCTTCGAGCGGTTATTTTCAGGGAAGTTATAAAAGAAAAGTATATGGAAATTCTTCAGAACATACATACATATCTTATTATCAGTTTCGTCGGGATGTGTGCCGTACTCTTCAAGTTTGCTTACGAGAAATTTCAGACGGGGATCGAAGAGAGCATTAAGGAAATAAGATTATCGATAGAAGGGCTGGAGAGGCGCCGAGAAGAGGCTATCCTGAAACTAAACGAGACTCATCGAGCCCTGGAAGAAGCCAAAAATAACGCAGAAAAATCAATCCAAGAAGCCGAGGTTCAGGCGAAAAAAATAACTGACCAATCGGCTGAACTAATAAGTCGAGCGATGGAGAAGAAACTGGCCGAATATGACAAGGAAATCGAGCAGATTAAAATCAGGCTTTACGCTGAGTTACATCATGGAATATCGGAAATGATCATGAAGGAGATCAAAAAGAAGGTGATCTCAATGAAGACGGATAGAGACTTCCACAATGTGTACATTAACAAAGCAATCACAGCCATCGATCAGATGATTAACGGCTCGAAACGAAGTTAACAGACAATAATTATTTTCCAATATTCAAGACGGTACAGAGAGTATTAGATCTGTTGCAAAAGCATTTCGAAAATCGCATGTGCAGGTTGGGCGGTGGGGGGGGGGGGGGATCATCTATACCAAAAACATTTATCACCCAAGTAATCAATGACCTCATCTAAAGAAGTAAAATTATGAATCATATTCCTAATTTTCCTCTTTAACCAATCCCAGAAATGATCTATAGGATTAAGATCATGAAACTAGCATCATCCATATCCATTATCTTCTTCCTCTCTACTTCTGGTAACAATCACTGTTCCAGTAACATATTGCCATTAAATGGAGTGTATATATAT
>JAISBC010000042.1 GCA_031266385.1 Holosporales bacterium | reverse complement strand
AATTGATGCATATTTTCTTTGGGTATGCTAAAAAATGGACAGCGTTTTGATAGCAACGCAGCGTTCGCGCAGTGACCCTTGCCCTTTTTTTCATTGACTCGATACACGGTATCTAATATTCAGGGAAGAAAAAGAGACATACACTAAAGAGTCAGAATTTTCGAGACTTTACCTTAATCCATTATTCGCGTTAAAATTTCCTCAGTTGCTGGGGTCGCTGGAAGAAGCGGGAGGCGGAGTTCGTTTTGGGTCAGTTTTTTTAAGGACAGTGCATATTTCACTGGAACTGGGTTAGGTTCTAAAAATAAGGCCTCGCTGAGGGGAGATAAGATACGGTCACATTCTTGCATTTTCTTTATATCGCCCACTTTCCATGATTCGATGAGGGTTTTAACGAGTGTTGGTTCCACGTTGGCCGTGACGGATATCGCTCCATCCCCCCCATGAGCCAGAAATCCGGCCAGCGACAAGTCATCTCCGGACAGTAGTTTAAAATCACCGTGAATCTTTGATTTTAAAATGGTAACCCTCGCCAGATTAGTATCGGATTCCTTGAGGGCTACTATCCGCTCGAATTGCGATAATTCCAGGATGGTGTCGACAGATATATTGACCGCGCACCTGCCCGGATTGTTGTAAACTATAATCGGCAGATCGGTGGAATCATGGATCGATTTAAAGTGCTCCAAGATGCCCATCTGAGATGGTTTAATATAAAAAGGCGCACAGACTAGGGATCCATTTGCCCCCAGGTCTTGGGCCGTCCTGACGCACCCGATAGCCTCAGCTGTCGAGCAGGTACTACAGCCAACTAACACCGGAATGCGAGAAGCCGATAGTTTAATGGTGTGAGAAATGATATCGCGTCTCTCTTTTTCCGTTAACAAGAGGCCCTCACCGGTTGATCCGCAAACGAGGATGGCATTCGTCCCGGCATCAATATGCATCTCGATCAACACTTCTAAGGCCATGAAATCGATTTCTCCGTTCTTGAACGGAGTTACCAGCGCCACTATCGATCCATCAAACATTTCTACACCTAACCAATTGCCACAGTAGATCCTTTCACAACCACTGCACCCCCACTCTTAATAGAGGTCGCCCCAGAAGAATTAAGATCGATGAGGGGGGCTGTCATCATCAGTGCAGCCTTTGCAGCGCAATCGATTTGAGGTCCGCTTAGCTGTACAGAGCCAGATCCGTTAAACTTAAGCTGAAGAGCCTCAAATTCCCCAATTGAATTCGCTTTTAAAGAAACCTGTTGACCTTGGGCTGAGAGCGTATCCGGAGTAATACACTCCAATTTTCCCCCTGCTTGCATTGTCATTTCATTGGCCGATTTAACTAAGAGCTTCCCACCACATTCTATGGTGAAATCTTCAGAAGCTTTGACGAATAAGCTCCCCTTTACATCGATAGACAAATTACCATCTTGTAAAGTAAAAGTATGATTCCCTTTTTTGATCGTAACACCCATATCTCCATCGAGCAATTCGATAACATAATCCCCCTTCTGGATGGTTAAAGTCTTTATCCCATCCTCTATGGTTTCTGCGACCTTCTGTCCAGCAAAAATAGTAAGATCCCTCTGGGCATGCAAAAATACTTCTTCCTCTCCGTTCGTATCGTTGAATTTTAGCTCGTTGAATCCGTCTCCATCTACCGTCCTAGTAAAAAACGATGATATCGCACTATTTTCTTCTGGATAATTTCCTGGGGGTCTGTTGGCTTCACTATAAGCACATCCCAGGCAGAATGGTTGATCTGGATCTCCGTTTAAGAACCCGATGAGTACGTTCATCCCGACGCGAGGAGTAATTAGGGATCCATACCCATTTCCGGCCCAAGGCTGAACGACCTTAACCCAGTATGACCCCGTGTCATTTCCGTGCGCATTGGAATCCCAGGGCAACGCTACTCTGATGCGCCCGATCTTATCACCATATATCGTATCCACAGGTCCACCGACCACAGCCCCAATCTGGACACCATATATCCTGCTTTTCTGGTGAAGAGCTAGTGGGCTAAACTGAGCACCGGCAGGGAGTGCTTCGAACCAGTTGACATATTCCACCAGCCTCGGTGACGAGATGCTCGTTGTCATGGGAGGCTGAACGCTCTGGTTAATGGTGTGCTTAACGGAAACCGGAAAGACCCATCCTACGCCTTCAAGATAGATCCAATACCCAGTGTGCATTCCCGGAAAATAGCTATTGGCGCTCACCATGACCGTTGCCTCATTGGCCCTCTCGAGACATACTCGCGATATGCGCTTCCCGGCATCTTGATCCAGAAATGGAAGATCGAACCTCTCTTGCCACCCGATTGTAGGACTTGCCGAACTACTAGCAGAGGTCTCCCCTGAAACGTCCCTCGACTGACTCTCATTAAATGAATAACAGACGACCCTGGCGGTCCCCAGAGAGCTGCTCTGAAGGGTATTAAAGACCACGGTTGGATTGTACGCGGCCTCTGAGTAGCTTCTATACGTCTTCAACCTCGTCTGGATTCTCGGGGCCGATGCGTTGCTATCAGAAACGTGAAGAGTGGATCCTTTAGCGCTACTCACTGTGAAGCAATGTGCTCCATTCTCTTCGAGGAGCCTGAATAGAAAGTGAAGATCGGTCTCACCATATTGAACACATACCGGCCTTTTTTCTGAATTTATAGATCGCAGATTGAGTTGAAAATCGATGCTGTTTTCCTTGAGGATTTGATGCACGATATCCTCGGTCGATAGTTCTTGGAATATCCTGAATCTGGCGGTATAGTCCATGCGGGCCATTTCCGGAACGACGTGAAGATGCAGGATGCTGTCGGCGGACCCATCGGTTAGGTTAAGAACATTCCTGAGGGCAGCCCTCTGGATAATACCAGAGAAATATCGTGCCTCGTCGTTACCGTAATGTACGATCAATACAAATGAAGAATTGACGAGCCGATTGGTATCCTGATCGGGAGTGACTTGCAGATCGACGTCCATCTCCCAGTAATCGGAAATGTTTTCTGTGATGTCGGCCTTAATGAGAACCGCATCCCGGATCTCCGGGCAATTGAATTCAATTGGCATGCTGCCTATCAGGCCGAATAGATTTATGATCGAAACCTTATACCAAAAAAATCAGATATAAGGCAAATTTTCGTTTTTATTTGGGGGTGAATAAGCTTCCTTCCGAGAGTTCTGATTTGGGGATTTTGGGTAGGTCTAGATGTACAGTTCCAAAAGAATGAGGAAAAAGTGGCTACCACTTATAGAACTTTATTACTTATTCAGTACGTTTTTCCTTTACTCCTCAAAAATTATGATGGATATTCTTATATTAGTGGTTCGTCATGTATCGAATGTTTTTTTCTCATGAGCTGGATAAGAGATTTCATGACCCCCAAGATTAAGGCAATCATCGGGGCTTCTTCCGACAATGAATCC
>JAISBC010000005.1 GCA_031266385.1 Holosporales bacterium | reverse complement strand
ACTATATAAGAAGCATCATTTAGTAGAGAATGCCTTTTTAAGGCTTAAACAGGGGAGAGGAATAGCAATGAGATATGCGAAGAACTCGAGTTCTTTCGAGGTGGCTGTTCAGATTAAGTAGAATCCTCATAAATTTTCTGTCTTAGTCTAGTGCGCTCGTTTACTAAATTTAAACACTAATGATTTATGATAATTATAGAAATATTGGGGAGGATATGATTTTATGAAAATATTTAACAAATTTGCTAACAAGAATGCCGGAAAACCAGGCCTTGCAAGGCGCTGGGGGGGGGGGGGGGGCTCTCCCTCGCTTTGATGCTGCTTAGGCTCCTCTGGGATGGGGGGGCGTTAGGGTCGAGTGCTGTCCCGTGGCTGTCGGAGAACTTGCTCCCGGTTGTTAATTCTCCTTGGGATTTGCTGGGGCGCCAAGATGCTCTGTCGGGAACCATGTGCCCGATTAGGATGCAGTGGTGGGATATGTTGGGTTCTCATTGGGTGATTGCGGTGAGGGCTGGGGGTGATGTCTCATCCATGGTTGCGCCTTATGAATCCGTGCCGTATCCTTATGGATGGAGGGATGATTGGGAGATGTTTTTTGTTGGAGATACTTGCATGGCCGCTGGAGCTAGGACTGAGGGGAACCCAATTCCTCCTTTGTGGCTGGAATATGCCGCTGGATTTTGGGACGAGTTCCACTCGTGGAAGTTACCTCATTTAGGGCATCTTGCTTGGTTCTATAGAAATATGCATGCAACTTGGAAGGATGAGATTTCTTTTCTTTCTCAAGATGCGAAGGGGACCTTACGAGGAGATTGTTCTCCAGCTAATCTGAAGGCCCTGTTTGCTAAGTTTACTCCGGGGAGTACCACTACTTCAGGGTGGAAGCTGTTCGGTGGAGTTATTGCCGGGATAGCTGTTGGATGGGGTACATATCATTTGTGGGGAAGAAGATCAAATCCTAGTATTTCTATTCATAAAATTAATCGAATTTAAATAATTATTAGTTATGATAATTATAGAAATATTAGGGAGGATATGATTTTATGAAGATGTTTAACAAATTTGCTAACAAGAATGCCGGAAAACCAGGCCTTGCAAGGCGCTGGGGGGGGGGGGGCTCCTCTTGATCATTTCGGTGATTGGGACTGCTGTTGAACTGCAAGCTGATGACATCATGGTCCCTTCTTTGAGTCCTTATATCGTTGGCCATCCTGACCCAACTTCGTCGGCTCCTGGACTCCAAGATGGCCGGATTGCTGCTCGTTTGGGAAAGGAGGCCCCATTCTTTATTCCTTATAGTTCAAGCTGGTATCCGTACTCTGCTTTTTTCGTCCCTAAGGATGTGACTGGACCCTTTCAGTTTCAGGGGGTTATATCTGACTTGTTTCCTTTAGAATTGTTGGCCCTGAGGATTGGAGGAATTGGTGCTAAGGTGGTGCGTTTCACGGAATCTATGGGTGAGCATTGGGCTTGGTTGAGTTATTACTGTACTGGATTCTGGGAGGAGCAACAGAAGTTGGGGTATCCACCACGGAATGAGGATGGTATGATTGATGTGGGCCATTCACGATTGTTTACTTCTGTCATAGCGGGGACTTGCCTGGCCATTGGAGTGATCGGAACCGCCGTGTATCATAAACTCTCTAAGAAAGGGGCCATTTTTAAGGTGACCGGGATGTGATTCATTGTCAAATGATACCCGAGAAAAAAAATTCCTTGTAGAAATGGGACTCTAATTGTAGCATGTCATTGTCAATTTTTTTCCGAGAAAGTTGCTTTTATTATGAAATTGGAGTGGGGAAGAAAGATCGGTTGTCCGGCGTGTGCTCTGCCTTTCTATGATCTCAGGAGATCATCTGTGTCTTGTCCGCATTGTGGTAATTCCTTCGAGATATCGGATTTACATTCAAAAAAGGGGGCAGTTGGAGCTATGGATGAGGTCGAGATCGATGAAAAGATGGTCGAGATAGCTGGATTCGATTTCCCGGATGAGCCAGATTCTGGGATTGATCTTACCGACGATCCAGGTATCATCACCGTCGGGGAAGATATAGAGGACGTAAAAATTGTCGACTAATGACGGATTCTGATCAAAAAAAGAAAATCGTGATAACTGGTGATCGTCCGACGGGTCCCCTCCATTTGGGGCACTACGTTGGCTCCCTACAGAATCGAGTCGAAATGCAGGATCTGTATGAATGTTTCGTAATGATCGCCGATACACAGGCTCTATCGGATCATTTCGAGAACCCCGAGTTGGTGGCGAGATGCGTTCGGGAGGTGTTCAAGGATTATATTGCCGTTGGTATATCTCC
Organism: Holosporales bacterium; assembly: GCA_031266385.1. Taxonomy (GTDB): domain Bacteria; phylum Pseudomonadota; class Alphaproteobacteria; order RUG11792; family RUG11792; genus JAIRNI01. The sequence goes on along the minus strand of JAISBC010000005.1, from coordinate 31,176 downwards.
CGAAAAGAGTACCATTTTCATTCAGTCCAAGATTCCGGAGCTTTTCGAATTAACCTCCTACTACATGAATCTAGTAACGGTCGCTAGACTCGAACGAAATCCAACCGTGAAATCGGAAATACAACAAAAAGGCTTCAATGAATCTGTGCCGGCTGGATTTTTGTGCTATCCCGTGAGTCAGGCGGCCGATATAACGGCCTTCAAGGCAACTCTCGTTCCGGTCGGCGAAGATCAGCTTCCCCTCCTCGAAATTACTAACGAGATCGTTCGGAGGTTTAATAGGACGTACGATACGGATGTTTTATTGGAGGCTAAGGCCGTCCTCGGCAAGGTCGATAGACTCGTCGGGATCGATGGTAAGGCGAAGGCTAGCAAATCCATGAATAATGCAATTTTCCTATCTGATTCCCAGGAAGTAATTAAGGAAAAAATATTTAGCATGTATACCGACCCGAATCATATAAGAGCATCGGATCCGGGGAAGATAGAAGGAAATGTAGTATTCGAATATTTGAATGCATTCTTCGAGGATGAGGCAGAACTGAAAAGCATGAAGAAACGATATGAACAGGGCGGCCTCGGGGATGTCGTTTTAAAGTCGCTATTGAATGAAACTTTACAAAAGTTACTAAATCCAATCCGGGAGAAAAGGGAGTCGATTGAAGAATCTGAGATAATGGAAAGACTTGAGGAAGGAACCAACAGAGCCCGAGAAATAGCTCGAAGAACCATGGAGCAGGTCAGAAACGCGATGTCGATTAGTTATTGGACTCCGTAATTTACACTATCATTTCGAAATCCAAGAAAACTACTGCAAACGTCGAATACTTACATCCAGATCTCTTCTAGAATTACTCAGGTTTCTACTATTAAGACAAAGAATCACGAAGGTTTTCATGAAACAAGGCCAAGAGTAGCAATGAACGAATGATCACCGGAATGACCCAGATTTGATTTTTCGATAAAATAGTTGGTAATAGAAATGGAGAGCAAGATAGTCTTCAGATCGGATAGGATCGGTTCCAGATTGGACCAATTCTCCCATACCTCTGGTACTCGGAATAGCCTATCACGAGTAATTCCTCGGCATTCCCTTGAAATGCCTCTTCCCGAATCTCTTGAAATATATTCTATTTTCTCCACATTCCCGCAGACTCCGCAAGTTTTTAAATCGAAACCGTATCCCGTCGATTTAAGGAGTAGAAATTCGAAATATGCATACATATTCAATGCTTCCAATGAAGAACAATCTCTCATTTCTCTCGACATATGCTCTATGTATTCAAATAGCTCAGATGCCCCATCTCCGTATGGAAGAGAAATATGCAGGAGGTAACAAACCCTCTGGCCAATGACCGAATGGATGGAGTTCGGAGCGATCGGCTGATGAATATCCTGAATTCTCCAAAATCCATTTTCACAAGAATTCCGGCCTCTCCAATCGACAGACACCCATGAAAAGCCGCAGATCCTGATGGTTGAATCACATAATGCCCTGACCATCCCATGATCTTTCGTGAATATTTCGACGGCCTGATACTTTTCTTGCCTTTTCGTGGTTGTTACTACGATCCCAGTATCCGACCAGGAGATCATGAGACGGGATTGAAGGTATACTGGTGAATAACGTGCATCAGCAAGAGCTCGTGATCCTGAACATATCGAGCCAAGAAATTCTTCATGTATTCAGGGACTGTTTTCTCAGTAATAACAATCTGTTTCGGAATAATTCCTTCGTCGGACAAATCTCGTAATACCCGGCCGAGATCACGAACCTCCCCCAGAATAGGGACCCCCTTGATGATGCGGCCGATATCATCCGAATCTATCGACAGTATTCCAACCGGAGTAAAATTAAAGGTAACATCTTCGTTGATAATGACTTCCCGCAGAAAAACTTCAGTCGAGGAGCTACTGCCGATCAAAATGACCTGAGGAGCATCGATTTGTTTTTTGCTATTACCGTGGCTGGGGTCGCCGTATTTTTTGAGTTTATTTAGCTTCTGATTATACATCATTTTCGTCAGGAATCGCGGAATCATGAGCATAAAACTCAGGACGAAAACATTAATGATTAAGACAGAATATGGAAGGAAATCTTCCTGATTCATCAATATCATGAGCGGAAAAAATAGCAGATTCGATAGGAGGACTGAGAGGAAAATGGGGGCCATATCCTCAATCGAGGTATATCTCCAGAATGCCTGATGAGTCTGAAGCCACAGAAAAACACTCGATCCGACCAACCCGAAAACGAACATATTCTTTATGATATAGGACTGAGAATAATCCAAGAAATCCATCCCGATTCTGAGATGAATCGAAATAAAAACAGAGAGGAAGGCTATGACGCTATCAAAAATGAGGATGGCATAAGGTGACATCATGCTGGGATGATGTTTCGAGCGCTTTCCACGATCATTATACCTGCTCCGACGTCGGGAATCACCGCCACCTCGCGCCTCTCTGAGGAAATCCCGCGCTCCAGAACCTATTCTATTGAAAAAGAGGTCGAGAAATTTTCCTAACTTAGCTAAACTGGATTCAACACTCATTATCTATTAAATCCTCCATCAACTATCCAGGAAGCTCCTCAATTTTCTGGAACGACTCGGATGTTTGAGCTTTCTCAGGGCCTTGGCCTCTATCTGGCGAATCCTCTCCCTCGTCACCGAAAACTGCTGGCCAACTTCCTCCAGGGTGTGATCAGATTGAAGACCTATTCCGAACCTCATTCTCAGTACCTTCTCCTCGCGACTGGTCAGCGTTGAAAGTATTTTCGTTGTGGCCGATCTGAGATTAGCCTGAATTGCCGCATCGATCGGCATTATAACGCTTTTATCCTCAATAAAATCACCGAGATGGCTCTCATCCTCATCGCCAACCGGGGTCTCTAGGCTGATCGGATCTTTCGCGATTTTCATCACTTTTCTGACCTTGTCGACCGGCATCGCCAACCTTTCGGCGAGTTCCTCATGAGTCGCCTCCCGGCCGAGCTCACTCATCAGCTGCTTCGACATTCTGACGAGTTTATTGATCGTTTCAATCATATGGACTGGGATCCGGATAGTCCGTGCCTGGTCGGCGATGGAGCGGGTAATAGCCTGCCTTATCCACCAGGTGGCATATGTCGAAAACTTATATCCCCTCTTATATTCAAATTTATCGACGGCCTTCATCAGGCCGATATTCCCCTCCTGAATAAGATCCAAGAACTGTAGGCCTCTGTTCGTATATCTTTTCGCGATAGAAATGACGAGCCTGAGATTAGCCTCTATCATATCTTTTTTGGCCCTTACTATCTCGCGCTCTGCCCGCTGCATTATACCAAGATTATGTCTAAAAAAATGGAACGGTACTTTAAGCCGCCCCTCAACTTCTGAGGCCAATTGTACAAGATTTGCCAAAGACGGTAGATTTTCTTTATAGAAATTTTGCCATTCCTTTGATGAATGTGCAGAGATAGCATCGAGCCATTTCGTATCAAAATTTTGATCGATGAAACATTTTATTAATCCATCTCTTTTTATTCCAAATTTCTCACCGCAAGATACTAGTCTTCTCTCTATCTCGGGAATCCCGGAAAATAGGGCAACGAGAGATTCCTTTAATCCGGTTATTCTGCGTTCATTCAGGTTAATTTCAAAAAAAGTAGCCAAAGTCTCAGCCTTTAGTTCTCGATACTTTTTACTTTCACCCAATTTTGCAGAATTAAACTTCATGGCTCGTTGTTTTTCGCTGAGCTCGTTAAAGAGCCTCAAAAACTTATCGAACAATTCGATTAGTCTGCGCTTCATTTCCTCGTCATTATCAACGAGTTGGACCCTATCCTGATCTTCATCCTCTGTGGAATCTTCATCTGGCTCCTGAAACTGATCGCTATCGAACGATGAATTATCGGAGGCCACGATATCTTTAACCAAAATGATATCGGCGAGCAGCTTCTCTCTGAGTGAAGAAATCAGCTCGGCCGTTAAAATACTTTCACATAAAACGCCGTAAAGGGAATTAGTCGATTCTTCGATCTTTCTGGCGATCAGGATCTCGCCTTCCCTTGACAACAGGTTGACATTGCCCATTTCCTTTAGATACAGCTTGACGGGATCGTCTCCCTTCGATTCCTCGGAATGATTCTCCGCAGTATCCGAATCGACGACGATAGAACCCTCTTCCTCCTTCGCATCGAGAAGGAGGGCTTCCTCTTCATCTATGTTGACGATCTTGATATCGAGATCCGACAGATACGCTACGATAGCTGATGTCTTTTCAGAATCGTAATTAGCCGTCGGAAGCATTTCATTTAGCTCTTCGTAAGTTAGATATCCCTTACTCCTGCCTATTTTAACCAAGGCCAGGACGTTCAGATCTTCGGCAATGAATTGCTCTTCCACGCCAATCAGATCTTCATTCAGCTTGTCATTACCCGTCATAACTCTCCATTTCTAAGATCATGTATCAGATTTTTTGTACAGAGAATCCAGCTTGATCGCCTTAAGCCTTTCCCAGTTCTCGAAATTTAATCCATCATCACATTCTCTTTTGGCGAGGGAAAGATCTTCCTGCTGAAATTTTCCGACAAATCCGATTTTAAAAACTTCATTCCAAAACGATAGGACTTCACTATCGCTCATTCCTGCGATGTCGCAGCTTCGGCGACACATCGAACTTATGTCCTCGATAACCTCTTCGAATCCAGAGAAATCTGGTAATCCATTTTCCGTTGAAGCCAAGATGATCTCCTTGATTTTTTCGAACCTACGATCAGAAAAACCTACCGTCGACAAACTCTCAGCCACAGATAAAATTATAGAAGGCCGCATCATTACAGGATACAACAAAATTGCCTCTCTCAACAATGCCTTTTCGTACTTGTCAATACGAAATGAGTTTTGCTTCGTCGGGATGGCTGGATTTTTGCCCTTTTTCAGCTTGCGCGATATCATGAAAATTCTGTCTTTTATTTCGCGCCAATAAAGCCGCCTAATTTCTGAATCTTGAATACCATCGATCATCGTACCGATACTTTTATTCCACTGCGCAATACGCTCAGGAGTTTCGCTAGTTATCTCATTCCGTAGTTGCAAACAATATTCCCAGAAAAAATCGATTAGCGGAATGGCATCGGATAATGAAGTCTGCATTTCGCCATTATGTCCGTTATTCAGGAATGAATCTGGATCGACACCTCGCGGTAACGTGCAAAATCGGAGGCTTTTCCCGGGCTGGAGATATGGCATCGTAATGAGCATCAATCGAGTCATTGCCCTATATCCGGCGTCATCTCCATCCAGACAAACGATCGGCTCGTTGGAATATCGCCAAACCTTAGCGAGATGTTCTGGGGAAAAGGCCGTCCCCATAACCGCGACCGCCGTATCGAATCCGAATTTATGCATCATGACGGCGTCCATATATCCCTCGACTATGATGATCCTTTTTTTCTCGGTAACATTTTTGGAGGCAACATTATACCCGTATAGAGTTTCTTTTTTCTGAAATAGATCGGTTTCTGGAGAGTTTAAGTATTTCGGATTAATGTTCCCAGAAATACTACGTCCTCCGAAGGCTATTGGCCACCCATTTCTATCGAATACTGGGAACATAATGCGATCGATGAAACGCGGCTGAAATACAGCTCCGACATCATTTTTCTGTATAAAAAGCCCGGATGCTGCTATATCCGAATCGGAAAATCCGAATTGTTTAAGATAATCGGCTGATAAATGTTGTTTAAATCCAGAATACCCGATAGAAAATCGTTCGATAATATCTCGATTAATTCCTCTATTTTCACAATAATTCAAGGCCCTCTCATCGTTCAGTAGATTCCCCTTAAAATATTCTGCCGCTTTTTGCAGAATTTTTCTCTGATTTTCGAGGCCGGGGCGGTGTTCCGTTTTTTCTGGTAATTTGACCCCAGCCATCTCGGCCAATTTTTCCAGGGCCTGATGAAACTGGATTCCGTCCTTCCTGACGACGTAATCGATGATATCTCCGGATGCCCCGCATCCGAAACAATAGAAAGTCCCCTTCTCATCATTCACGAAGAATGATCCAGTTTTTTCGAGATGAAAAGGGCACTGCCCGACGAATTCACGGCCTTTTTTTTGCAAGGCGACATCGATCCCGACTACCCGAGATAGCGGAAGCTTGCTTTTTACCGCTGTAATTGCGATATTTAGGTCTGTCCTGCTCATATTTCCGTATGTTACAATATTCGTACCATGAATAACGAGTACGTTTTTGCGCATCTGACCGTAATCATTTTGGTTGCCGCCATCTCCGGGGTATTGCTCGCTTGGCTGAATCAGCCGGTAATGATCGGATATATCTTGGCGGGCGTAATGTTCGGACCGAGTGGCTTTGGTTTTATCTCATCACAGGATCAGATTCATTTCTATTCGGAGCTTGGGATACTATTATTATTATTCGTTATCGGGATGGAATTGAATATAAAATCGTTCCTGAAGATGTGGAAGATTCCGACATTATTTACGGTCATTCAGGTTATAGCGAACGTTATTATAGCTTTACTATTCGCCCTCATATTCGAATGGCCAATTTACGTCTCTTTATTGGTGGCATTCATTAGTTCTCTCTCATCGACGGCGGCCATCGTGAAGGTCTTGGAGCACATCGGAGAACTCCGAACTGATGTCGGGCACATTTCGATTGGAATCCTCGTGGCTCAGGATATCGTGATCGTCCCGATGATGCTCATTATGAGGGAATGCAAAAATACCCTCAACGTCACGATAATTTTTGATCTACTCGTGGCGATCGGCCTCGTCGTTCTCCTCATAAAATATCTCGGTCGAAAGGAAAAGATTATAGTTCCGGCCCTGAGGTTTCTTTCGAATGCAGAATTAACGCCCGTTATAACTCTGGGTCTCTGTTTTGCGGCGGCCTCGATCGTCGTCCTATTCGGGTTATCGGAGGCTTATGGAGCATTCTTGGCAGGTCTCTTCATAGGGAATACCCAGGAGCGTCAGAACGTCATAAATAGCGTTAAACCAATTCAAAACGTGTTACTTATGGCATTTTTCCTGTCCATCGGCCTGATGTTTGATCTGCATTTTCTCGCGGAAAATTGGTATATAGTAATTCTGGCGCTTCTTGGGGTTACGGCCTGGAAAATTTTCTCGAATAGTGTCCTCCTCAGGGCATTTTCCATCGAAACGGCAAAGTCTGTATCGATCGGTATCATCCTGTCGCAACTTGGAGAATTTTCGCTGCTCCTCGCGAATGTCGCCGTCCAATCTCAGACGATCGATGCCTTCGGCCAGAAACTGATCATCTGCGTTACGGCGCTATCATTATCTCTGAGCTCGGTCTTCATATCGCTCTCAACCAAGACGAAGAACCTCTCATTTTTAGGAGATAATTCAATGTCTTCAATCGTAAAAATCCTCTTCTCTAAGGGATTTTCGGAGGAAGTAAAAAAATTGACGATCAAAAGCATCGGCCTTAAATCCGATAAATAATATCTTCATCCCTCAGCCAATCTACCGCCTTGAACTCAACAGCATTAAATTGTTGAAAAATGGTCAAATTTGTTTTAAAAAATTATAAAGCTGTGGGGTTTTAGGTAATTAAAGATGATAAATCGCGTGCAAATCAAAGCACTAATGGTATTGACAGGATTAATCGTAGCAAATGGAGCCATCCAAGCATGTCAGCATCAGTCCGGAGTTCTTAGAGTTCCTGTAGGTCAAGAATGGATGAATACAACTGTACCAGTAGATATTAACAACGGCCACAAAGAGGTTTACATTTACTCTTGGCAAATGACTTTCGATACTCGACACTATCTAGAAGGCCTAGTGGCAAAAGGGGTATTAGGGAGAATAACTGACAAAGCGATATTCTGTATATTAGAAGCAACTGCCTCACTGAAAACAACTGGCACTACCAGTGTGTCCCCTGCCGTTTTCAGCGAATTTTATGCAGCCCAAAATATACAAGGAGCCCAAGCGAGAGCAGCGCTCGACCATAGAATGGTCTCCATCATCTTGGAAAAGGTAGATCACATCCGAGGCCAGTCAATCTGCACAGGATTCCTACATACCCTGGAACCATCTACAGTTTATACCAACCTAGCAAACATTCCTGTCATACACTCGATTTATCAACAAATGTGCGAAGCCATCAGTTGGTAAAGTTAGAAAAATAGGTGGGGTTGGAGGGAGTAAGGCGCCCACATCCCCATCCGCGTTTAATCGTCATACTTGTTCGATGTCTCTGTTCTCTGGCTGCAGAACAGCGCTTTTGGGACTTTCCGCAAGCCTTGAGCTCAACAAAATTAAATGGTTGATAAAGTGTTAAAATTTATTTTAAAATTTTTGGCGTTTTGGGTTTTTAGGTTATTAAGGAAGGCATATAAGATGTCAAATAAAGCATTATTGGCGGTGTTGGGGTTGGTGGTTATGACTGTCGCTGTCAAATCAGCAGAGGACAGCAGGCTCATGCCATACTATCCCGATATCCCGAGGACCACCTCGATGGAGTTCAAAGAACCAACACGCAAAGAGCCAACTGGTCAAGAAATATTGATCATTCAGGGGCCTGATTGGATACCACGTCTCCAGCTAAGCATAGAAGAATCAGGAATTGCCCCAGTTTGCAATGACAAGACCGGTCTGGATGTAGTTTCGCCATTCAGTGGTCCACACCGTTTAAGGGCAAGTTTAGCAGCAGGCCCTTTCTCAATATCTTATATGGAACAGAACTCCATGCGAAGGGGTTATAAAGCTCCAGTATCTCGTAACAGATTCTTGATCATATTCAGGAACAATGGTACGGATGGTAAACCTGCGTCCCGTATGTATCAACTTAAAGTATACAATCCACGTGAAGCCGCCACCCTCCGCGGGATATTACAATTCTTTGAAGGTACAGACTACAGCCTAATCCAAGCCCAGCTACCCGTCTGCCAGAACTAATGCAACTTGAATTTTAGGGGTAAGGACTGAAGCAGTCCCGTCCCCTACCCACTGCCCCAAGTCCTTTTTTAGATCTCCGACGTAGCTGACAGATTTCACATAAATATATTGTGCCAGACGATGATGTCCACAAAATTAAATGGTTGATACAGGGTTAAATTTATCTTAACGTTTGTAGAGCTGTGGGTTTTTAGGTAATTAAAGCAGGCCACTCAGATGACAAATAAATCATTATGGCCGGTTCTGTGGTTATTGGTTATGACTGGTGCTGTCAAATCAGAAGAGGACAGAAGGATCATGCCATACTATCCCGATTTCCCCCGGTCCAGAGTTGAGTCTTTCTCAGGCACAGCTGCCATGGGAGACGAGTTAAAAATTCAAGAAAAGCTCATGATTTGTTTGAATTCTCCCCCAATATATCCCAATTTGCCTACCACATATACAAAATTCTCCGACTTTTTATATCAATTCAGCTCAGGGATACTCGATCATTGGAACGGGAACCTTGAGAGCAGATTGGAGTTATTGCAGTCAGCTTGGTTCCCATCCCTTACGGGCAGTACCTCTCTATTAGTGCCCAAGAATCCGTCTTTTACTCAGGTCGTCATAAGGGTAATGCCACAAGAAACAGAAGAATCCCCAGTCATCTTAAAGGTATTGGCCACCATCATCGGGGACAATGGTAACGAGATGGTCATGGGCTGGACGCTTAGATTCCCGACAACAATGCAGGCAGAACAATTCATCCATAGGTGCCAATCATTCATCGAATCTCTAGCTAGCATCACTACATATCAACAGAGTGCAGCAAATGCACCATCAGCATCCACAAACATATTTTTGTTATACACAAGTCCATATCACTTAAGAAAGTTGGTTCTAGCCGGGAAGTTAGGTAGAACTCATGACCCAAGAGCCCTTAGTCTAGTTCGCCTAATTCAATATATTCAGGCACACGGAACCCTGTTCATAGGACCAGAACAAATAGCACCTTGGAAGACATTCATCGCTCAAAGTATTCAAACTTTTACCACAGATGTAGACCCAAGATTCTACACCCAAATCCAAGGTATGTTAGCGCAAGTTCTCCCCACTTACGCCATGCTAGGAGCGAAGATCTGTGAGGGAGTCTTTTTCCCCGCGCAGTTAAGATACTTCGGAGAGTATCCAAACGGTCCCCTCGTAATTCTTGACCAAACAGATCGAAACAGATTGAAAATCTTTATAGCCTTAATAAGAATGCATATAAAAGAGTTGAAAATAGCAGTAAAACGAAACAGATTGGATCAGTTTCACTATCCAGCTATCGCTTTACAGGAAATAACTATACCCACTCCAGATGCAGTGATGGCCCTCCCTATACCTGAATGGAAGAAAAAAAAGATAATTGAATTGTTGGCACAGATACCGACCCCGCGCCAGGGCGAACCATTCCTCGATCTTACTGGGCGGTTTCATTTCGAGAAGCTTCCCCCTCAACTTGCTTTGCCCGACGAAGGAGGATTAAAATGTCTCCCCTTCCGAGCAAGTAATTCTTGAAGATTCTCCGCCAGCCTCAGGAACAAAAGAATTAAATAGTTGATAAAGAGTTAAATTTAGTTTAAAATTCGCAACATTGTTGGTTTTTTTAACTTATTTTAAAGAAAGCAAATAAGATGTCGAATAAAGCATTAGTGACGATATTGGGGATGTTGGTTCTAGTTGGACATGTCTCCGCAGCCCAGACAAACATAGACAGTCTCCTCATTTACCGCCCGGATAGTCCATGTAGAAGCATGATGAAATGGCCGGGATCTTCTTTATTACAACAACTAGGAGATCCCAGCTCAGCCATCAATCCGAAATGCAATCAGCTTGTCCCAAGGAAACAGCCTCAAACACAAGACGATTCTCCACCCTCAGTAGAGGTCCGAGTAAGGATTGGTGGTAAGGAATTTCGAATTGGATTCCAGAATCCAATGGCAGCAGCCCAATTATTCGATTGGTTACAATTCCTTAGAGGAGCTAAAACTAGCATCTATCCCTCCCAAAGGTTGGCATTACCAGCTCCAGAAATACCCTTATTCCCACTAGCCGCCCAGCAGCTCAGGAATTGGGATCCGCGATTGGAATTATTTGTCAGGGATAGATTGGCATGCCCCAAAGCCGTACCATTATCCAAGTACTGTGAGGACCTGCTCCAACTCATTTTACTCCAATTTAATCCCCTGGAGAGAGAAAAACTCGTTTGGACTGCCGATCAAGACATAATTGACATAGTTAAGCTAATTCAATTGGTTCAGGAAAACGGCAGTACCCTCAAAGAGGAATGCGCTATAGGTAAATGTCAAAGATTAACGTCCCGGATAATCGAAAATTTTGACCCTGATCTACTGGCCCAGCCCATAGCATTCCATATAGTCTCACAGAACGTACTTATTGGAGCAGAGCTGTTCTCTGGAGAGTGTTGTCAACGGATGATCGCAGAAATAGGCGGGACTGACACTACAGTATTATACCTAAAACTTCTAGATTTCTACGTGATCAATCAAGTTGCAGAAGAAATTCAAGAGAAGTGTTATCATATTCAACAATGTGGTGTCCAAATCCCCACCGAACACCAGCTGTCTTGTCCAATCGTAATGCTAATCGACAAGGAAGAAATGCAAACTGACTCGTCAGAACACTTCATAGAGCTTGCTGAAAAGTTTCAGCCCGAACCAGGAGAATAAAATCCCCCAGACTCCATTCTCCATTACAATATGTGACGGTACATCTAGGGTAGTTGTTATCAGAATCAGAGAGGATTTACAACTTTAGCAGTCACCCCTTCATGGTAGCAGAGGAAAATATATGAACGGATCTATTTTTCTCTCAATGGTATGGAAAAAGGCAAACACCATTTGGAGGATATGGGATAGGTATGGTACAATCCTCTGGTTGGCCTTCTTGCTCACTCCGTGTTTTTTTTAGGGGGTGGGCTGGTTGCCGTCTGTTGCGGTGACCAACCGAAAGGAGTTTGTTTTGATGAAGTTTTATGAGACAGTTTTTATTGTGAAGCAGGATGCTTCTTCGAGTCACGTCGAGGCCGTGGCTCAGGAGATCATCTCCGTCATTAAGGAACAAGGTGGTGAAGTCACGAAGACCGAATTCTGTGGTCTAAGATATCTAGCCTATCCGATTAAAAAGAATCGCCGTGGTCATTATGTCCTTCTAAACATCGCGATCGATCCGTCCGGGATTAATGAGCTCGAGCGGAAATTGAGGCTGAACGAGGATATCGTCCGATTCCTTACGGTCAGTACGGATCGCCTGGATAACAGTCCATCGGCCCTGATGAAGCGTAACCTAAGAGATAGTTAAAGAGAAAGGAGCTTGGAAGAAAAATGAGTGAAGAATTAAAGACGAAGCCGGAAGAGTCGCAAGAAAATAAATCGAATCGTCCGATCGATTATAAGGATGTGAGATTTTTGTCTCGCTTCGTATCCGAACGTGGAAAAATTATTCCATGTCGAGTAAATTCTCAATCGGTAAAAAGGCAGAGAGAAATCTCTCAGGCGATCAAGAGGGCCAGGATTTTGGCGCTAATGCCATTCATCTCGAAATAGGTCATATTTTTCTATGATCCTCGGAGCGGGCATCGATATCCTCGATACGAGGAGGATCGAGCGCCTGGTCGTGAAGTTCGGTTCTCAGTTCGAGAGCAGGATTTTCACGGATGCGGAGCTCGAATTTTGCCGGCGTCGAGAAAAATTCATTGAATCTTTGGCTAAAATGTTCTCCATAAAAGAGGCGGTCATTAAGGCGATATCCGACGTCTCAGGGGTTAGATGGCACGATATCGAGATTTTTCATAATGATCTCGGGAAGCCGGTTATCGAGCTATCCGGTCAGGCCCTAGTAAAAACTCTCGAAAAGGCTCGGGAATTCCAGATTGAAGCATCCACGAGCGATGAACCCCCGTTCGTCGCGGCGTTCGTTATTCTTTGGGCATGAACGACGAATTTCGTCGCGATCTCATCGGAAAGTCTAGGGCGCTCTGTATAGATTATGGGGATCGGCGAATTGGGATAGCCATTTCAGATATTGGGTGGAGTATTGCCTCTCCGATAGAAGTTATAGATACCCATCAGGTATTTCGTCGGTTATTTCCATTAATCTCCTCGTATGAAGTTTCTGTCATAGTCATTGGATTTCCGGTTTCTTTAGGGGGAGAGTCGGGAGGTGCTCAGGCAGAAAAAGTTAAGTTATTCGCTGAGAAACTGAAGGAATTGGCCGAAAACCGGGGAGTAGAAGTCCAGGTTATTTTTTGGGATGAACGCCTGAGTACTAAGGCGGCTCACCGAATTTTATCTGAGGTCGGGGCAACGGTGGGCCTCAGAAAACGTCATGTCGATAAAATCGCGGCCTGCTTTATTTTGCAGGGATTCCTTGAATATGTCAGAAAATCCCCATAGTTCGAGAAGTTTTAATAGATTTTCTTATATAAAAATGAGGATAATTAAAAACTTGCAATGACGATTTTTTATTTTCTGCACTGAGAAATGTATTTCTTATAGTACCCCATTCCGGAGGCGATGGCCATTCCCGATGAGCCCCATAGCATCACCTCTCCCCAAATGTTGAACTCATCGTTTTCGGCAAAATTTGCGAACAGTATGATAGTAATCGCCAGCATTTGAATCGCCGTTTTCCATTTCGATAATTTTGATGTGCTAAAATTATCGGCTCCTTCCCGGACACCGGAAATAATTATTTCTCTACACAAAATAATGGAGGCCGGGATTATCGTAATAGAATCGATTAGACCAAATCCAGTAATGAACAACAAGGAGATCGAAATCAATATCTTATCTGCCAACGGATCTAGGATCTGCCCGATCTTAGTCGTCTGAGAATATGTCCTCGCATAATAACCATCCAAATAGTCCGTTATGCAGCAAAAAGTAAAGATAATCGACGAAATCAGCAGCCCCAGTTTACGCTCTAAAAAAAAACCGAGCGCAAAAAATGGAAGCAGAAATACCCGAGACATAGTCAACATATTCGGAATTGTCGATAGCTTACTCACCCCTCTGCCCCTTATCGAAGAAATTGAATATCAACTTTGCGGTATTTTTATCGATACCTTCTACCATTTTCAAATCATCAATAGAAGCTTTTTTTATGGAATCGATGGATCCGAAATGCTCGAGTAGTCTCTTCCTTCTGACATTTCCGATCGATGGAATATCATCCAGAACAGACTTCACGAGGGATTTGCTCCTTTTCTTGCGATGAAAGGTAATGGCCGTCCTGTGCGCCTCATTTCTTAACATTATCAGAAAAGACAGCAGATCATCATCGTCTGGGCCCAGGAATACTTCCTCTCCGTCATCGAGGATCAGTTTCTCATCTCCAATTTTTCTGTTATTCTGCTTGGCGATACCGATGACTTTGACCATATGAGACAATCCGCAGATATCGACTATCTGTCGAGCCGCGGAGACTTGCGCCCAGCCACCGTCTATCAAGATAATATCAGGTACCTCGGTAATTGCTTTGGAATTAAACCTCCTCATCAGCAAAAATCGCATCATTCCAATATCATCACCATCATTTACTATATCGCCCTTTCGGATATGAAATTTCCTTGCCTTCCCTTTCTGTATTTTTCCATCCTCAAAAACGATCATAACTCCGCAGGCGTTGGTTCCCTGGAGGTGGCTATTATCATATGCCTCAATTCTATTAATTTTATTTAATTTCAATAAATTTTGTAACTTCATAATTTGATTCTCAAATCTATTAGTCGATTCGTTCTTGAGGTGTAATTGAGCATTCATGGAACAGGATTCAATAATCTTGCCATAATCACCGGTCTTGCCACATAATATCTTCACATTCTGCTCATAAAGCTCTTCAGAGAGATTATCATCGCTCGAAACGGGGTGGTTCGTCACGATCAATTCTGGAGTATTAATATTCCTATAGAATTGAACTATAAAAGACTCCAAAATATCTGAAATATCATCATTTTCAGAAGAATTTTGGATAACAAATTTTTCTGAACCGACGTTTTTTCCTATTCTGAAGAAAGAAATAACGACGACCGATTTGTCGATACCTTTTGCTACGGCTATGAAATCTATCGCTCTTAGTTCAGAGATCTGAATATATTGTTTCAATTGGATCTCACTAATCGCTTTCAGCCTATCCCGAATCGATGCCGCCCTTTCAAAATCGAGGATTCTGGAGGCTTCACGCATCTCAGCAATCAGCATTTTTCTCGCAATTTCATCCTTTCCACGTAATAAATTTTCAGCGCAATCGACACTTCTTCCATATTCTTCTCTCGATATCTTTCCGAGGCATGGGGCCGAACATCTCTTGATGAAATACTGCAGGCACGGCCTATCTCTTCGCATAAAATAATTTTCCGTGCAATTTCTAATTAGAAATGCTTTTTGAATTACTTTTAATGTCTCATCGAGAGAATTTATCGCCGGGTATGGGCCGTAAAAATTTGGCCCCCTGGCCTTGAGAGTGCGGTATTTAAAAATCCTCGGAAAGTCGCTGGATCTATCGATGACGATGTACGGAAAAGTTTTATCATCCTTCAAAAGGATGTTGTAAAATGGTTTTAGTTGCTTGATCAAATTGCTCTCTAAGAGCAGGGCCTCTAGTTCGGTCTTCACGACGGCGACCTCTATATCTCGGACTTTGGAAAGCATCATCCTAATGCGATTCGATAGATTCTTTGATCTAGCGTAAGAAAGTAACCTGTTCTTTAGGTGCTTGGCCTTCCCAACGTATAAGACCTTCCCATCTTGATCGAGCATCTTATAGATTCCGGGGTTCATACCGGCCTGGTAAGCTGCCTTCTTCAAAATAGTACTTATCAACGGGTCCCGATACCGGCCGCGGCAACAGCCTCATACAAACACTCCGATATCGTTGGATGCGGAAAAACGGAGGCAATTAACTCTCGATCGGTAAGTTCTCCGGTGATCGCCACGGAGAAAAGGGAGATCAATTCGGTTACCTCGTCTCCAACCATATGAGCTCCGAGGAGCTCTCCGGTCTTATCATCGAATATAACCTTAACGAATCCATCGGTTTCGCCGAGGATCACAGCCTTGCCATTCCCCTTAAAATACGATTTTCCAACGCGAATGTTTCTGCCAATTAACTGTTCTTCGGTCAGCCCAACCGAAGCAACCTGCGGGTTGGAATACGTGCATGATGGGATCGTCTTCAGGTCGATCGGAGTCAGAGAGGGAAGGCCAGCTATCTTCTCCGCGCATATGATCCCTTCACGGGAAGCCTTATGGGCCAACCATGGTGTCTCGGCAACATCTCCGATGGCATATATCCCCTTCTGGCTTGTCTCCTGATTATCAAAGACATCGATCGATCCGTTCGTAGAAACGCTAACCCCGGCCGCATCCAGGTTGAGCCCACCGATATTGGGAGTAACCCCAATCGCGACGATGACTACGTCGAAAACCCGCGTCTTGCTGTTTCCCTCTGGCCCGATGAGATCGACCGAAATTTCTCCGACATTTTCTGTCCGAAAATTCTGAGATTTCGTCTTCAAGAGGATGGCAATTCCTGATCTTACGAAGGCCTTCCTGGCAAAATCAGAAACCTCCAAATCCTCACCCGCTAAAATTCTATCCTGAATTTCGACGATCGTAACATCCGATCCAATCGAGTCATAGAACGTCGCGAGCTCGACCCCGATCGCACCAGATCCGATGATCAGGACTCTTTTTGGGGCGATTTTAGGGATAATGGCTTCTCGAGAAGTCCAGACTAATCCCTTCGAAATTAGGGATTCATCAATCCCGGGAAGCATCTTCGGTCTGGCCCCCGTCGCGATAATAATATTTTTAGCCGTAATCTCGGATTGTTCCTTTCCATTCGTAATGGACAGAGTATTCTTATCCACGAAGCTAGCGAATCCACGAATGATGGTGATTCCCTGTTCAGTGAGGAGATTCGTGACTCCATCGCGGAGACCTGAAACAACATCCATCGAACGTTCAGCCAGCCGCCGCAAATTAACAGCTTTCACCGAGGCATCGATTCCAAATTCTGAGCTTCGATCTAAGAGTCTCTTCATTTTAGCAGTCTGTAGCAGGGTCTTCGTTGGGATACAGCCGAAATTAAGGCAGGTCCCACCGAGATGCCTCGCCTCGATAACGGCCGATTTTAACCCCAATTGAGCGGCACGAATGGCCGCGACATATCCTCCGGGTCCTCCCCCGATTACGGCGACATCAAAATTCATTGTCATGAAGTCTATTCATCTTCTTCGACATCGTCATCATCATCTTCCTCGTCGTCATCGTCGTAATACTCGCAGTCATCATCTCCTTCGTCATCGATATCATCATAATCGTCGACGTCCTCCTCCTCTTCTTCTTCTCGCTCATAGGTAACTTCCTTAACGTTCTGTCCAGCTCGATCATCCACAACATTACGTCTCTGGTGATCGGCTCCAGGAGATCCGTTCCAATCGAACACACTTATCGTTCCGTGCGGAGAGAAGGTTGAAATGGCATGCTTGTAAATTAGCTGGGTATATCCCTCCCTCCTTACGACGACCGATCCGTGATCAAAACACGAAATTGTTCCCGTAATTTTAACTCCGTTCAAAAGGAAAATCGTGACCGGAATTTTATTCTTACGCATATAATTAAGAAAGGCGTCTTGCACATTTATTATTTTTTCAGACATTTTAGTATAGCGTCCGCGCATTAGAATACGATGTGGCAAAGTATGATAGAAAAACACAAAATTTGCAAACCCAAAATACAAAATGTCAATTTCTTAGCAAATTTGTAAGAAGTTTTATCCTATGTTTGCAGGTGTTCCGCGATGATCATCTTCTGGCTCAACTTCCTTCCTCTTAATATTCAAAAACATTAGCAGAGGAGATGCAACAAAAATCGAAGAAAATGTTCCGACTATGATTCCCACCATAATCGGCAGAGCAAAAGAGGCGATCACCTTCCCGCCAAACAGATAAAGCGCCAGAACGGCAAGAAGGGTTGTTACGGCCGTCAAAGCCGTTCTCGATAGGGTTTCATTCAGACTGAGATTAATTAGCTCATTCAGAGCCATTTTGCTATGTCGGTGTAGGTTTTCTCGAATCCGATCGAAAATCACGACCGTATCGTTGATGGAGTAACTCGCGGTCAGAAGGATAGCCGTTATAGATGTTTCACTGAATTCCAACGGAAAAATCGAAAACATCCCAAAAATTAGGGCACAGTCATGGAAAAGAGCAGCTATCGCACAAATTCCAAACTGCCACTCGAAACGAATCGCAATGTAAAGGAGCATAGCGATGAGGGCAAACGAAACAGCTTTGATGGCATTCGAGACCAGCTCCTCTCCTACTTTTGGCCCAACCGTCTCGATCCTCTTATAGATTACTCCATCTCCCAATGTGTCTCGGATCTGTTTTATTGCGCTCGCCTGCTCACTTCCTTCCTCGGATTTCTCGAGCTTTATCATGAGATCTTCTTTGGTTCCAAATTCCTGAATCGCGACCTCACCTAAGCCACAATCATTTAACCTACTCCGAAGATCGGTTATATCCGGAGTCGATGGCATTCTGACTTCAAAAATATATCCCCCTTTGAAGTCGATACCATAATTCAGTCCCTTAAACATAATGAAAGCAAAACATACGATCACCATGAACACGGCCAAACTTAATATAGTTCGACTCTTTCCGGTAATATCAAACTTACTTCCATACGGTATCAAATGAAGACGAAACATTTTTTTATATTCCTCCTATACCACTATTTCCTTGTTTCTATTTTTCTTCATCCAGACTGCAATGATCGATTTTGTTAGCGAGAAAGTCGTGAATAACGAAATCACGGTTCCTAGCGCCAAGGTCACGGCGAATCCCTTGATCGGCCCAGAGCCGAATTCATACAATACTATCGATCCGATGAGGGTCGTCAGATTCGAATCCAGAATCGTCATCATGGCCATCTTATACCCCTTCGCGATCGCCGTCATTGCCTTCACTCCGGCTCGTACTTCTTCTCGGATTCTCTCGTAAATTAAAACATTTGAGTCGACGGCCATACCGATCGTTAGGGCTATACCGGCTATACCGGGCAGCGTTAACGTTGCCCCCAATAAAGTCAAGCCCGCAAATAGAAGCATAATATTGCACGATAAAGAAATGACCGAGAAAAATCCAAAGATGCCATATGAAAGTATCATGAAAAAGGAAACCAGGAGAAAGGCGAATATAGTCGCATTCTTTCCATCGGAAATGGAATCGGCTCCCAAACTTGGCCCAACGCTCCTCTCTTCGACAACGTTTAGCTGAGCTGGCAGTGAGCCTGCCCTCAGTAAGATGGCCAACTCATTAGCTTCCTGCATCGTAAAATGGCCAGTAATCTGCGCGGATCCATTATTCAGGACGGCCTGAAAAACGGGGGCACTCAATACCTTCCCGTCGAGGACCATCGCGAACTGCTTATGAAGATATTTCGCGGAGAGTTCCGCCATCTTCCTCGTTCCTTCAATCGAATCGAATTTAATCGAAACACACGGCATTCCAGATTGTTGATCGATGTTCATCTGTGCATCAATCAACGATTTACCGGTCAAAGAAATCTGCTTTTTAATGGGGACATAGATGATGCCTTCTTCACCCTTTTCCTCCGGAAGGTACATGACCCCCGGTTTAGTCGGCAAATGAACTCTTTCCCCTGCTTTAGCGTGAATCGACTCCAATTCTTCGTCGACTCCATGAAATGTCAAAATAGCAGTCTTTCCAATCAACCGCTTGACTTCAGCTGGATCCTCGATTCCAGGGAGTTGTACAGTAATCCTATCCGTTCCCTGCCTCAAGATTATTGGTTCCTTCATACCAGTTTCATCGATTCTATGTCGGATGACTTCAATCGATTCGTCGACTATTCTCCTTGCAAATTTATCTAGGAAATCCTTTGATATTGCGGCGGTAACATTTAGGCCATTCACCGAAATCTCCAATTCATCCGTCTTCGATAGGATCTTAGTAGCGGACTGGATATCCTTTTCATCCTTCAGCGATAAAACGATCGCCGATCCATCAGGTGTCGTTTGAACAAAAACCCTGCTATATCTTATATTCTGCTTCCTAAGCTGCTTTCTGGTCTCGTCTAAAATACTTTCCTGGTGCTCCTTCTCGACTAACTTAATATCAACCTCGAGCTGAATATGAGATCCACCGCGAAGTTCAAGACCGAGATTTACGGTATGTTGCAGGATTTTCGGCAGTTTGTCGAAGGCCTTTTGATCCAAAAGTGATGGAAACGAAAACAAGAGACCCAGCAAGCAAATCACAATGGTCGATGAGATCCTGAATCTCGAAACGATAATCATCTATTCTCCTCGCCGTTTTTTTATTTTTTCGTGGTCGTCTTCCTTCTTATAGGAGACCCAGATTTCGTGGTTTTTGCAACCTTTTTTTCGCTGGCCAGTTTCTCATCTCGAAACTCTGAGACCACCACTTTCTCTTCCGTATCGGCTTTGACCTCTACACTCTTCGGTTCATGCGGGATCATGGTGCTGGAGGCTACGGCATCCCCACTGACTACATTCGATATCGCCGATTTTATGAACTTACAGTGAACTCCGTCCGCAATCTCTAGGACGACCTCCTGCTCGCTGACTACCTTGGATACGGTCGCCAAAATTCCGCAACTCGTCACGACTTTATCTCCCTTTTTAACCGCGGCAACCATCGCCTTGTGTTGTTTCGTGCGTTTTTGCTGTGGTCTGATTAACAGAAAATAAAGTATTGTGATAAAGGCCAGCATCGGCACGAAGGACATCAGTCCACCGCCGGGGACGGCCGGAGCATCGGCCATAGCCGCCCCCGAAAAAGAAGTCATCAAACAGGCAATAAAAAGCAACCACATAAGTTTTCCAACGAAGCAACGAATAGTAGACACAGGCATTTTAGCAGTCTCTCGAATTCTACGGAAGGACTTTTTCTGGGTCAACTGGGCGCCGTTCTTTTCCAGCTAAATCATTCATCTCGAAATATAACTGCGACTTCTTTGCGATCGTCCCACTTTTCCCGACCTTACCTATGATGTCACCCTTTTTCACCTTCTTGGATTTATTCACCATAGCCTCGTCGAGATTGGCGTAAATTGATAGCATATTTTTAGAATCATGTTTGAGGACGATGGTTACTCCATAGGCCGCGGCCTCTCCATCCGGCACTCCGGCTATCTTAACGATTCCATCTGCTATGGCTCGAACTGGTGTTCCAGCCGATGCGGCTATCGTAATTCCACCGTCATCGAAATGCTGCGATATTTTATTTTTCCCATCGGCAACCGGCCAAATATAGTCACTAGTCGGCTCTGTGGGTTCTTGCGCGACAAGATTTCCGGCTCCATTATCCGCGATATCGTCGATCGTAGCATTATCAGCATCCACGTCCTGTTTCTTTTCATCGGCCTGTTTTTTCACATCTTCCGTTTTTGGGGCGCTGGGATCATCCGGCTTTACCACCTCTGCCTCGCGGATACTACTCCTCTCACCGTCCGGCCTCAGGATAATGACCAATCTCTGCCCATCATACAATTGATAAGGTGGCTTTAATGTGTTGAGCTTTATTAGATCGGATCTGGACATTCCATATTTCGTCGCGATCGAGCCGACGGTATCGCCATCTTCGACGACGTGATACGGGATAACCCTTTCTACCCTCACGATCTCTGGTAGCCTTCGATCTCGATCTCCACACGATGTTAGCCCGATGACGACCAGAACTGATAACGCAATATTCCTGATAAAATTTATCATGCGAATAACTCTCTTAGTATATTCAGGGACGGCATATCCGTCATGTCGAGGGACATCGGAGTAATCGATACGTAGCCGTTATGCACGGCTCCAAGATCCATATCCAGCGCCTTGTGATCTTCGTTTTTCCTGTAGTCGGCCGGGCCTATCCAGAAATAAGGCGTTCCTCGCGGATCGACGGCCATTATAACGTGATCATCGATTGCTCTGGTTCCCTGTTTCGTCACTAGAATCCCCTTAACTTCATCGATATTTCCGGATGGAAAATTAACATTCAAAAATACATGATTCGGGAAAGTAAATTGTTCCATGATGAGTTTTAAAACGATGGGAATGTAAGTCTTTGCTATTTCCCAATTGATTGTCCCATCTTTATTTATCTTTTGGCTAAAGGCGATGGATGGAACATCGAATAGGGTTGCCTCCATCGCGGCTGCGACCGTCCCAGAATATGTTATATCCTCTGCCAGATTCGAATCAAAATTGATACCAGATATCATGAAATTTGGTTTTTCAGGCATGATGTGCCTGATGGCCATTACGATGCAGTCGGTCGGAGTTCCATTCACAGAAAAATGGAAATCATCCAGGTGTTTGGTTAATCTGAGAGGAGTCTTAAGGGTTAGAGAATGTCCGGACCCACTCATATTAGATTCTGGAGCGACTACCATCACTTCTCGTGCAAATTTTCTGACAATATCTTCGAGGACGACGAGCCCTGGGGCCCCAATCCCATCATCATTACTTAACAGTATTCTCATTTTACTTGCTCGATAAATACTCAACTATCAGGTTCAGCCGCATAAACCCGTCATTCGTCAAGACTACCCTGCCTTCCCTCAACATTATATATGAGTTTTCCAAAAGAAATTGTATTTTGTTGTGATCGAGGAAGTTGTGATCGAGGTCGATTCCAACTTCTGCCCTCAATCCCATTATTAGCCTCTCATTAAACTCATCTTTTTCGCTCAATTCAATTATCTCGGGAGGTAATGCGTTTTCAACGAAATTGATCCAATCGTTTATGTCGCTGACTTGTTCGATGGCCAATTTCCCGCCATTATGTCGCCCGATACGACTGTGAGCTCCAGGGCCGATTCCATAATAATCCTCATACCTCCAATAGGAAATATTGTGTCTCCCCTCAAATCCCGGTTTCGCAAAATTCGAAATTTCATATTTGTGAAATCCAAAATCTTCGGCCGTCTTCCAGGTTGCCTCGATAAAATCGCTTCCACGATTTGTAGCCGGCAAAACGCCGTCATCGATCATTTTTTTTATGGCGGTTCCGTCTTCGATGATCAGTTCGTAAAGAGAAATGTGCTGAATCGAAAATGAGGAAAGGGCTGTACTCAATTCATCGATCCAGCTTTCCAGTTTTTGGCCCGGGCGATTGTAAATCATATCGATCGATAAGTTATCGAAAATTTCGGACATTTCGAGGACGCAGTTTATAGCCTCCTCGGCATCGTGAATTCTTCCGAGAATTTTAAGATCGGCATCGATGAGGGATTGCACTCCGATCGATAATCGATTGATTCCAGCAGATCTGAATCCATTGGCCTTCGGTAAATCGATAGTCTTCGGATTGGCTTCCAATGTAATTTCGGGATTGTCCGATATTCTACAGCGGTCGCAGATTAATGTTATGATTCCAGAGATAAATGACGGAGTAAGGAGGGATGGAGTTCCACCTCCGAAATAGATACTCGTTATTTGCTCACCCTTATAAAAGTCATCAAAAAATCTCAGGGAAGCCGCCCTATACAATCTGAGCCAAAAATCGAAATCGATTAAACCGTCCGTAGCGACACTATTGAAGTCACAGTAATTGCACTTCGAAAGACAAAATGGCCAATGGATATAAATCGTACTCATAATCCTCGAGTTCTACACCTGGAAAAGGTCTCTCCTTACAGCGTCTGTTTGAATCTTTTGATTCCGATTACCAAGAAAAAGATTCCGTTCGCCAGGATTGGCCATGTATGTTTGATGAAATATGCTGTATTACACCCTTTAAGCATAATATTTCTCGTTAGAAATATGAAATGTGTCAGTGGGTTTGCATAGGCTACGCTCTTCAAAAATATTGGCATCGTCTCGACGGGAGCCATCCCGCCCGATAACATCATCATCACGAAAAGGGTCATCATTATCGCCAACATAGCCTGCTGCTGATTACTGCAGAATGTCGCCACAAAAATCCCGATCGCAGACATCGCGAAGCAAAATATAAAAAATGTTTCGAACAGCATATCGATTCTTCCTCGAAATGGAACATGAAAAAACAGCAATCCCAGTATAATAATCGATACGAAATTGAAAAATGCTACGATAACGGCCGGAAATACTTTTCCCAAAATAATATGTTTCTTTTTAATCGGTGACGATATTAGTGTCTCCATAGTTCCCATTTCCTTTTCCTTCGATATCGAAGTACAAATCAAACTTAAAATCGTCATCGCCACGACGAATACCATGACAGCCGGTACCGTGAATACCTTCGTATCCATTTCTGGATTAAATAAAATCCTTGGTCTAAAATCTATGACCGTAGCTCCCGCTGCATTCCCCATTTTTTTTGTCAGTTCTTCCTTTATGACGGAAAATGTCAGATACCTTATATAGGCACTCGTCGACTGGGCCTTAATGACATTCGATGCATCTATCAGTACCTGGAGACTGGCTTCTTCTCCCCTGAATATATTTCGCGAAAATCCACCCTTCGGAGCGACGATAGCAACATTCGCCTTTCCAGATTGGACGACATTAAAAGGATTATTATGATCCGATTTAGCCTCTATGAACCATCCCGAAGACAATGCATGTTCGTAAATTCTATTTACTAAATAGTCGTCAGGTTTCGCATCGATCGTTATCGATATGTTTTTCGGTTCATTCGTAATCGCATAACTCAAAAGAAAGGCCTGCACGATCGGCATCAAAAGGAGAGCAAAAACCATGATCGGATTTCTCAACATTTGCTTAATTTCTTTTTTAAAAAAGCCTTTCAAAATCATTCCAAATTCCTTTTGAACTTCGCGATGGCCAATGTCACGATAAAAATCAACTGCCCAGACAGAATGGTAAAGTTAAACGATAAATCACTGAAGGAGCTGCCCTGTAGGAAAGCATTCCTAGCTATTTCGACATACCAACGAGCCGGAAAAATCGTCGTCAAATATCTCAATGCAGCCGGCATATATTCTATCGGGAAAATAAAGCCGGATAACATAGAGGTTGGCATAAGGCCAATCATCAGTGCCTTCTGAATGGCCAATTGCTGGGACTTCGTCGTAATCGATATAAATAATCCAATTCCTAAATAATTTAAAATGAATAGAGAAGTTGCCGCGAACAATAACAGATTACTACCGACCATCGGGACACCGAATAACATTCTCGCCCCTAGATATACTATAAAAAATCCTATAAAACTTAAAACGGCATATGGGGAGATTTTCCCGAGAATTAATTCGCTCGATTTCACGGGAGATGACATTAATAGCTCCATTGATCCCTGCTCCCACTCTCTGCAAATCGTGAGGGTAGTAAGCAAAATGGCAACGATGGCAATAATAACGGCCGCGAGGCCCGGAATTGCAAACCATTTGGAATTTAGCTCCGGATTAAACAAAAATCTCTCCTTAATTTCGTATGGAGCAGTATCTGCGATTTTATGGCCAATAATCCTTGGAACGGCCGTTATGCTCAGAGTATTAATATAATTCATAATCGCCGCGACGGATGAATTATCCGCTCCATCGAGAAGAAGCTGGACCTTCGGGCACAGGCCATCGACTATGTCTTTGCCAAATCCAGGCGGAATAAATAGTTCTACTTTAGCATTTTCTTTGACGATTTCATCGAAGGCCCTTTCTGGAGAATCTTCGTAGTATGCCTTAAAATAATTGGAACTACTAAAGGCTTCTATTAGACTTCTCGATTCACTCGTTTTATCGTGATCGACGACGACCGTCGCTATTTCATTTAAGTTAAATTCAACGGAATTGCCGAGGATTATGATGACGACCAATGGAAGGAGCATCGAGAAAATAATCGTGAATGGATCTCTCAAAATATGCATGCATTCCTTCCTAAAAATTGCAGCAAATCGGTTCAGATTCAAAATCATTTGGTAACGCCTTCTTCTACGAGTTTTACAAAAACATCTTCCAACGATGGTTCGATTTCTTTTATGTGGCAAATATCAGCAACTTCACTGATCATTTCCTCATCATCAATATCATCCCTCACGATAGCATGAAAATGCTGTCCGTATGGTTCGAACATTGAAAAATATTCCTGCGATTGATTCACGAGAAGTTTCTGGCAGTTTTTATCCTTTGGAGTGAGTAAATAAATCTGTTTTTGATACGTATTTCTTTTTAAATTTTCCGGGGTATCGAGGGCTATCAATTCTCCATGCCTCATCAGAGCAATTCTGTTACAATTTTCTGCTTCATCCATGTAATGAGTCGTCACAAAAATTGTTTTTCCGGTCTGTGACAGCTTTTTAACAAGATTCCAAAACTTCATCCGAGAGGCCGGGGCAACACCAGCCGTTGGCTCATCGAGAAAAACTATTTTCGGATCGTGCAAAATTGAAGCGATTAGGGCAATTTCTTGTTTCTGCCCTCCCGGTAAATCAGCCACGATAACATCCTGTCTCTTATCAAATCCTATAAATTCGAAAAGTTCCTTCTTTCTGAGTGAGTATATATGTGCCGGAATTTGCCTTATCGCCGCCGTAAAATCTAAATTTTCTTCGATCGATAAATCATCATACAAAGTAAATTTCTGAGACATATATCCAACCTTCTGTTTAATATAACTTTCTTTTCCTTTGATGAAATGTTCAGAATCGATCGTGACATCCCCAGAAGTCGGGACTATCAGACCGCACAGGACTCGGATCGTGGTCGTTTTACCGGCTCCATTCGCTCCGAGAAAGCCAAATATTTCTCCACGTCTAACAGAAAAACTGACATCCTTGACGGCATAAAAACTGCCAAACTGGACGAAAAGATTCCTGACGGTTACAGCGCAATTAGGCACGATCCTTGTCTCTTTCTATAAAAAATTCATCAAAATTTTCGACTGAGGCGGAGGCCAGGAGAGAGGTTGGTTCACCACTCCCTATGACGTGGCCGTCATCCAAAAGATGGACACATTCACATCTTTCCGCTTCGTCCATATAAGCAGTCGTCATGATGATGGTGACATGATTTTTCGTTGAATCGTTGAGGATGTCCCAGAATTCTCGGCGACTTATCGGATCGACTCCATTCGTTGGCTCATCCAGAAACATTATCATGGGGGCCCTCAATAGGGCACACATCAGGCCGAGTTTTTTATACATCCCGCCAGATAATTTACCGGCTGGCCTGTCGAGGAATTTGCTCAGCCTCGTCATTTCGAGGAGATCATGTGATCTATCGAGGTATGTCCTGTGATCTAATCCATACATACTCGCAAAAAATTTCAGATGCTCTTCGATTGAAAGATCGGCGTATAGACTCTGTTTTTCCGGCATATACGCCGCATTGGGCATGATATTTTTAAACTCCACTCCCCTGCTGTCGATGTAATATTGGATGTGCCCACTATCTCTTTCCAGGAGAGATAACATCAATCTGAGGAGGGTCGTTTTCCCGGCTCCAGCAGGCCCTATTATTCCGTGGAGTATTCCGGGAGCAAAATCAATCGAAACCCCGGCAAGCGCCTCAATCTTCCCGAAGCTTTTTTTTAGATCTTGAATTTTGACGGCAACACCCTGGTCACTGAGCAAAAGCTGTCTCCATGGTCATCCCAGGCTTTAATTCCAGACTCGTATTTTCGAAACAAACCTTAATCCCGAAGATTAATCGAGTCCGCTCCTCTCTTGTTTGAACATTTTTGGGAGTAAATTCAGCGGTTTCGTTAATTTTCACGATAGTTCCCTCGAAGGTTTTCCCGGGAGCTTCCTGCAGAAAACCACTGACTCTATCTCCTATCTTAAGCCTGTGAATCATGTCGTACGGAACATAAAAATATGCCCAAATATTTTTCGGATCAGAGATGGAGATTATATTAGATCCCGGGTTAAGATACTCGCCATTTTCTCTGAATTTTGAGATGACTATTCCATCGATGGGAGCTTTTACTTCGCAATTCCTAATGCATAAATCATTCTCTTCTTTTGACCTCCTAATCTTGTCGAATTCAGACTGTGACAGGGCTTTTCCTTTACTGAGGCCGAGGCCCCTCTGGAATTCGGCATCTATCTGTCGGGATGCTATCCTAAAGGACTCATCATTCAATTTGGCGACCAGATCTCCTTTTTTAACGGGCCTCCCCTCTTCGACTGGAAGATATACGATATCGGCGGCAACTTTCGAAGATAGGATAACCCTCGTCGTGTCCAACGTTCCGGCGAACATGAAGGCCTGATCATGGTTTAGGTATTTATGGGCCACAAAAAAACCACCGCCAAAAACGAGGATAACAAACAGAATGCGCTTAGCCTTCGTACTCACGCTATCACCGTCTCCTCTCCAAATCCATCACGATTGCTCAAAAAATACCCGATACACATGGCTGGGAGACCTGGATTCGAACCAAGGTTGACCGGTCCAGAGCCGGTAGTTCTACCGCTAAACTATCTCCCATTGCACAATAACTGATACCACAATACGGTATTTTTTGCAAATCGATACTCTCGATTGCAATCATCCACACCATAGATCAGTTGTATAAGTCATCAAACCCATCAATAGATAGACCTCCCCAACCTCACCTCCTAGATCTTCTATCGATTCATGCGAACCCAAATCCACTCTTCAGATTAACTATCCCAGCTATGATCTTAAACCTCTCATTAAACCTTTCCCTCTTATTAACCTCAGTTTCATATAAGAACGTTTTTTACTGCTAGATTATTAAGTGCTGCAAATCCAACAGAAGGTTCATCGATGCACGCACTAAGTTGAGCACGGCCTAAGCTTCTCGATGGGGTTCGTCATCCCCCATCATCCCACGATCTCATGAAACAACAAAAGTATCAAAAGACGCTTCGCTCCTGCTTTTGAAACTTTCTTTGTTTCATGATTAATGGCGGATGGGGTGGGATTCGAACCCACGAAGGGGTCTCCCCCTTGCCGGTTTTCAAGACCGGTGCCTTCAACCGCTCGGCCACCCATCCAATAATGATCGTCCGTCTCATTAACGGACCATCGAAATTGTAGCCCATATGTTGACATTTTGTCACTGAGTTTAGGCCAATCGCTCTATAACCCTCGTAGGAATCTGTGAATAGTTTCTCATTTTCTTGTGAGTCATAAGAGGAGAGATCTCTCTAATCAATTTGTTTACCTTGTCCGAGGTATCCAGCTCCTCCAGATTCATCGTGCTCAGAAATTTACCGGAGATTCCAGTCAACGTTAAAATCGTTTCATGACCAGCCCCATTGCCACCCAAAATATCGGTCCAAGGAGTATCTCCGACCATCACCGTCTTTTCGCATCCATCGAGAAAACGATCGACATAACGATAGATCGGGAGATACGGCTTGCCGAAATACAATACATCTCCGCCCGACTGCTCATAAAATTCACCGATACCCCCTTGACAGAGGACCGGGCTCCTATTCCCATCGACTGACTCTATCGCTAGGATATCCGGATTGGTAATCACAAGTTTTTTTTGGTAATTTCGACACAACTCGAGAGTCTTGGCTATCATTTCGAGACCTGCTATCTCATCGACAGGTGTTCTAACGACCTCTTCGAGATTGATTCTCTTTCCCGATTTGGTACGAAGTTCATCGATCGGAATTCGCGAACTCCTCCCGGGTTCCGATACTATCCCGACGTACACAAAATCTGCCTCTGCGATTCTATCGATATCAATTTCCACTAGGTCGCTACCCTCGAAAATCGACAAATTCTTGGAGAAAATTTGACAGTACTTGGCCGTCGGCTTGAAGATTTCAGGTATCGTCTTCCTGAAAACTTCTCCGGAGCTCATGAATTGATCATAGTGAATTCCATCGAGTAATCCTAACTCAGAGTACTTAGCCCTACAAACTTCGGATATGAACGTCGTGTTAGAGAGTATGATGATCCTCCTCCCTGAGTCCTTTATTTTTTTTAATATATCTAAGACGCCATCGTATAGTTTTTTACCGTCGTATAAAACTCCGTAAACATCTATTAAAAAGGAATCATAATCTTCGTATACCGCCTCCAAATTTTTGTAAATCATCCGAACAAAACATCAAAAATTTTTGAAATTGGGTGATTGTACACCTTTCCGAGAAAGCGATAAATCACGTTTTCTCTTCTTTGGTGTTAATACTTATAGAATTCGCCTTCTAAGTCTAGATTGTTATATCGTATCGTGCCGGGGTTGTTAAACGTGTTTTTTTTTGCGGCCCAGACTATGATAAGATTTGACGATGTCGATATTTCGATTCTGACAGATTTGCAGGAAAATGGCAGGATGACCAATGTCCAGCTCGCTAAGAATGCTGGAATTTCTGCCCCGCCGTGTTTGAGGCGCCTGAAGGCAATGGAACGCAACAAAGTTATTGCTGGGTATCACGCTGAAATTAACGCCTCCGCATTCGGATATGGATTTCGAGCCATCTGTATCGTCAATTTAGTTTCTCAGAATTCTGTGGACGTTTTAGAATTTGTAAATAGTATCGTTAAATTAAAGAATGTGAGATATTGCTTCGCGGCACCAGGAAACAGCGATTTTATTTTGGATATCGTAGCGAAGAGCCTTGAAGATTACGAGAATATTATTCAGAATAAGATTCAGAAGGATAGAAATATCAAAAGCGTCAGGACGTTTATCCTGATGAAAACATACAAGGAAGAATATGGCATTCCGATTGAATCCCCAAATCTGACTCGCGATTTTTCGGAAACTCCAGGTGTTGCTAAATAACCTCAGTTTCATATAAGAACGTTATTTCCTGCTAGATTATTAAGTTCTGCAAACCCAACAGAAGGTTTCTTAGGTCAGAACTGATAAGCAACCAGCCTCCTCATAACATTAAGAAGAAAATTACTAACAGATCTATGTCTTGTATGATCTATAGTTAACTTATTCTTTAATTGATCAAATATAGTTTCTATTACAAATCTCTTCTTAAGGAGATACTTCCTCCCTGCATCTAATAATACTTTCTTCATCCCTTTCTTTACATTCGTTATAAGCTCTATTCCTTTATTTAACAGTGTTTAATACTTCCCCTGGTTTCCTATCATCTACATTACCCTTCGTTATCTTAAAACTCATAATCTCTCCTTTATTATTAACGATTACATGTAGTTTAAATACTTTATTCCTACTTATCCTAAGATTATGACATACTACTAACCTAGTAGAATCTACATAGTATTTACCTGTTTCTTTTATCCTTTAATACCATGGATAAATA
>JAISBC010000026.1 GCA_031266385.1 Holosporales bacterium | reverse complement strand
CTGGGATAGTTAACCTGAAGAGTGGGTTTGGGTTCGCATGAATCGATAGAAGATCTAGGAGGAGAGGCTGGGGAGGTCTATCTATTGATTTGTTTTAGTACTTATGCAACAGGTCTATTAATTAACTTTGTATTCCCTTAATTATACCCTATAAGTTACTTTGTTTGCACCATTTTTTATTAGATCTGTGATAATTGATTTTTGCCGTTATATAATTGCTTAAAATTTACCCCATTCTAATAACTGTGAAATTGGGAATAGCCTGTAAAATTAGGGATCTGAAGTATCAGATATATTTGGCTCTAAAATTGTCAACCTCCTGGGTGATTATTTTCTAAGTCATTTCTAGACTATTGCATCTAAGGATTCGGCTCGATCATCCATGATATCTTGATATCGCATGTATTCGTTGCCGAATAACATATTTCTACGATCGGGTATGGGATATCCGAATCTTGACCGATGAATAACTCGCAATTCTGTGATCGTTGAGAAATACTAAGAATATATTCTGAATTCCCATGTATTATCAATATACTTCTCGAATGCATTTCTTTAATGACGGTATGTTGATCGAAGACGAATCTGGGGAATGCCTGAAAGGGTTGGGATGCCTGGGTGGTATCCATTCCCCTTATCCTCTCGGAGTTAAGATCGATCGCGATCTTCCTCTGAACATTGAAATCGAAATACCGGCTTCGTTGTTGAACTTCTCCATCGAAATGCAACTCTCCCCGCTCATGTTTAATCGTCGAAAAATATTTTGCATTTTCGCCGATTTTAATTCGAAGTCCGTTAAATAATACGGTAATATCGGCTCTGTTGATCATCCTATATAATCCAAAACTCGCTTCGAAGTCGAAAATATTAAGGCCTGGTTCTGATGGATTATTGAATCGAGATCTCGAATAGCAAGGTTTCGTATTTATTATTAAGATTATTTTCTTTGTCGATAATCTCGTGAATCCAGGAATCGTGATCGGACCACCATTCTTCGATTCGACGACCGATAGGGCCGTATCGATCATCTGCCGGGTAGGCATCAAGCTCGAATTCAGAGGATACCCATCGCCAACGAGATTCGAAAGCTTTCCATCTCCGAGTCTGAGGAATCTGATGCATGCCGCCATCTTAGCCAACCCGTCAACGAAAATTCGTTTGGGTAGGTCAATTCCGGCATTTTTTGAGACGAATCGTATCTCGATAAGCCCCTTAAACACGTTAAAATGGTCGTTCGGATTGCGGTTTGCTACCATCCCAGATGAATCGATCCAGTTCTCCGCGATTTCGCAGATTTCTCTGATCGCCTTCTTGATCTTGGTGGACTGGGTATTCTGCATCGAACAAAGACACGTCATGATCGCCTTTAGAGCCGTCAGGCGGGCGTAGAGGCTGGGTTCTGCTTCGTAACATTTCCAAAGATGAGAGAATTGTTCCATTATCGATGATAGTACGGTTTTCTGAAATGAATCATTGGATCCCGAGGCAAAAAATGAATAAGAAAACATCCAATTAACGAGGCGTTCTCCGATGAGTGGCATCGTCCAGCTGTTTAAACGTAGCCAAAAAGATTTGGTTTTTCTGTATGTGTTTATAAAGGTTAATATAAAATCACGGGTAAGCCTCATGCTCCCATTCCCACCGACGGCCTGGAGGTGTCTGATCCATGCGAAACTATAGGCGTATTCGTCATCCGTGCTGTCCGCGAGGATTTCCATCAGATCAGGTGAAATACCGGATTTACCGACGATATTGTTGAGAATATCTTTACCGATCACCGGATTTCCGGACCAAGGATCCGTTAGAAATTTATCTGGATTTAGGATATTACCGCGCTTTTCGAGGGAAAACCTGTAAAAAATACTGCGCTGCATGATATTGATTTTATGAGCATTGTATGCCTCTATAATTTTTTTTAGCATCCTGAAGAATTTCTGGCATTACATCAAGACAGTATACACCCAATTCGCCTGAGAACTGTGATCCGTATTCTAACCTTCTGTTAATGAAAGGCTTCATAGTTGGCGCGAGGATTCCAGAGTAAGAATCCACCAGCTCCTGCCTCCTCACCAGCCGAAACCTGCTCCTGGAGATCCCGGTTCGAATAAGTCTTATATATTTCTTTCGGCAGCCAAGTAGCAGTAAAGGCCTGGAAAAATGGCCTAACAACTGCACATTTTCCCGGAATCAATTTCGTGGCATCAACGGCCAATTTAGTCGCCGAATAAATGACTTTGTATGGCTCTTTATCCGGATATTTGGTCCCGAGGGAATTTAGCGGCCAATGTGATGGATAAATCATTGGGCATATGCAATCGACAGTCTTGGCGATGCGTCCCCAATCTTGCCCGAGTCTTTCGGTAGAAAGAACGGTATCCTCCCCCAGAGATCCAGGGATGATACATCCAAACACATCCGCGGAAACTTTTACTCCAAGCGGATGCAGTATCCGGACGGCATACTCCAGGAATCTGGTGATGATTTCTACTCTGGAGATGGATTCAGATCGTGGTCCCAAATCTGCATCCGGGTTCTTGTACGGTGAAAATCTAACGTAATCAAACTGAATTTCATCGAATCCAACCTTAGCGGCGGCCTTGGCGATTTGGATAACATAATCCCACACTTTTTCGTTGTATGGATTTAACCAGGAAGATTTCTCCTTATCGACTACAACGGAACCATCCTTGTTTCTGATGGCAAACCCTGAGAAGGCATGAACGGCATAATGATCTCTGAATGTGACGATCCTGGCGATCGTATAAATTCCCTTGCTTCGTAGTGCCGCGATGACCTTGCCAACATTACGGATTCGAATCGATTTTCTATACCGTGGTGCCAAGTCTAAATCACAGGTCACATCGCCGCGCTCATCCTTCACGTCCATCACGACGGCGTTGGCCCCGAATTCCTTCACGGTCTTGACGATTTGTTGGACATCATCTGATGTTCCCACATAAATCCCATGAACATTAGCATAGTCGGGAAGGACGGCTGGCTTTGTATCCTTGGGTTCGACCTGTTCTTCCTGAATATCCATGGTCTTCTCGCAGGAAGCCAATAAAAAAATCAGAGATAATTTCAAAACAGAACAGATCGCTCTATTTTTGAAGGCCATGAGATCACGTATCGACAAAAAATACACACTGCAAGCAAGAATCCAACGCCCAGATACTACAGTAAAATTTGTAAGAAGCATAGATTTTTTTCAAATACATCGGTTTCAAATCAGAGCCAAATCCTACAGACCTCCTCTTTGGATATTAACATTAAACTCAGTTTCGTATAAACGAATCACTGAATACCCTAGGAAAACAGCAGCGGAACGCATAAAGTACGTATGCAGTCCATCAAACAATCGATGATCTTTACAAGATATTTGAATCCAGGATTAATAGAGTTTGCAATAGAAAACAGTCATAAGAAATGTAATACATTTAATGTTATGAGGGGACTGGTTGCTTATCAGTTCTTACCTAAGAAACCTTCTGTTGGGTTTGCAGAACTTAATAATCTCGCAGAAAAAAATGTTCTTATATGAAACTGAGGTTATACTTACTGTGATTGCTCCTATTGCTGACCATAGGATCTTGTTGATTGAGCTCATTGCGTTTGTTTCTCCGAATTATGTAGGACGATTTAATTATTATACTAGAAGTTCAGATTATGTCAAGGATTTGAATGTATAGGGAGAATATATACTAATAAATATACTAGTGTGTGCTTGTTACCGAAAACGTTTGTTGTAACCTAATTTTCAGCGGGATATTGAATCGGGGCTAATCTTGTGGTAGCATCTTCCTGTTTCTTTAATGTTAGAAGAGCTCGAGTACGTATGTGTACCTCGTTCGTCAGGGATGCTGACGTCGTCCGGAAATGGGTTTTGATCGATGCCGAGGGGCTCGTCCTCGGGCGGGTCGCCTCCCTGATCGCCAATGTTTTACGCGGCAAGGATAAGCCTTATTTTTCGCCGCATGTCGATTGTGGAGATCACGTTATCGTGATAAATGCTGATAAGGTCGTTCTGACCGGGAAAAAGCTCGATGATAAGAAGTTTTATTGGCACTCCGGATATCCGGGTGGAATAAAAGAGCGGAGCATGAGGCAGTTATTGGATGAACCCAGATCGGATCGTGCCGTAACGAATGCCGTGCGGAGGATGATGAATAAGGGCCCCCTCAGTCGGAAGATTATGTCGAAATTGAGGGTGTATAAGGGGACCGATCATCCGCACGTGGCTCAGAATCCAGAGCCGCTCGATGTCGCGGGGTTAAATGGTAAGAATGTTCGAAGAGGTGGAGCGTGACTGTTGATACTACTCAGACTTTAGATACATCGGTTAGAATTGATGGTGTCTTGCAGGCCCCGAAGCGGGAGCAGAAACTCGATGGTTTCGGCAGGGCTTATGCCACCGGAAAGAGAAAGAATGCCGTCGCTAGGGTTTGGATCAAGCCCGGATCTGGGAAGATCCTAGTGAACGGGCGAGATCAGGTCACGTATTTTGCTAGGGCAGTCCTCAGGATGGTCATAGCTCAACCCTTTGCCGCCTCCTCCCGAGACGGGCAGTACGATGTTTTTTGTACGGTCAGGGGCGGGGGGCTGTCTGGCCAGGCCGGGGCCGTGCGTCACGGAATCAGCAAAGCTCTCGAGGCTTTCGAACCGGATTTGCATAAAATCCTGAAACATGCCGGGTTTTTGACGAGAGATTCCAGAATCGTCGAGAGAAAGAAATACGGGCATCGTAAGGCTAGACGCAGGTTCCAGTTTTCTAAAAGGTAGATTTTTATCGTGGGGGCATTCGTTAGGGCAAAGCCGTTTATCATACCGCTCGCCTTCCTATGCTCCTTCATTTTCCCTCTGGTTTTCTGCTCAGTTTTGCCGATCGGGGTCAAGTCCTTCTTTTATTCCGTTAGTCTGTCGACCAAAGAATGCTTGATATTTTCTCTTCCCATCATCATTTTTTCTCTAGTTCTTTGTTCGGCTATTAGGCTCGGAGTAAATGCCATCAAATATATCCTAATAATCGTGCCAATGGTTTGTTGTTCGAATTTTCTAAATACGATGTTATCGTACGGCGTATCGTTGGTGACCGCCAACGCAGGTCAGGATATTCAATTGGTACGGAACGCCGTCGGTCTCGAGCAATTATCTCCCGTCTTCGAAATTTCGTTGAAGAATTTCATATCGAATGACGAGGCGCTATTATCGGGAGTCATCTTCGGGCTCATCGCCTGTTTTTTAAGCGAGACAGTAACGCAAAAGATTATTAGGTTTTTGGAGATCGTCACCAAATACTACTTCAAAATCCTGATCCCGATTATGCCATTTTTCATTATCGGTACGGCGCTGAAATTGCAACATGATGGAATTCTCGTTCAGATATTTGAGAGATATTTGCCGATTCTTCTAATATTCGTGGCCTCTGCGTATTGCCTCGTTTTGTTGCTGTATTTCGTCTTGGCCGGATTTAGTCTTTCGAAGGCTGTGATGTATTTGAAGAACGTTTTCCCGGCGGCGATTACTGCGTTCGGATCGATGTCGAGTGCCTCCGCTCTTCCACTATCGATAAAGGCGGCCGAAGAGAATTCTGAGCAGAAGAGCAATGCTAGTGTCATCATTCCGGCGACGGTCAATATTCATCTCGTTGGAGATTGTTTTTTCATTCCGATGATTGCGATGGCCGTCATGGCTTCGTTCAATATGGGAATCCCGAATGTCTCCGATTACATCGTCTTCGCCGTGCATTTCGTCCTCGCCAAATTCGCGGTCGCGGCGGTTCCGGGCGGAGGTATCTTGGTCATGCTACCAATTTTGCAGCAGTATCTGGGTTTTTCTCCAGAAATGCTGGCCCTCGTGACGGCGTTATACGTCCTATTCGATCCTCTAATAACGGCTTGTAATGTCGGTGGTAACGGAGCCTTCGCCATTCTTTTCGACAAAATTACCTGCCTTAAACTCAGTCGGTAAAGGTCTCTTTTTTTGTGATAAGATACATCGGCATCAAGTGATGTATTATTTTTTTTGTATGCTCGATCATAAATTAGCCAAACACATGTCTCGTATAGCGGCCGTACAGGTAATGTATCAGAAAGATGTCACTGACGATGATGTTTCGTCGATCGTCGATGATGCCAATGATTTTGTCGTTTGTGATGGTGATTTTGACCAAAGAATGCATAGGAATTTTTTCAAGCGACTTATATCGAGATTCGATGAAGAAATTGATTTTAACGGCATTATCGAACATAATCTCGATCCGAATACTAGGATGATAACGGCCCCCGTAATAATGAAAAGCATCATAAAGGTCGGGATCATTGAGATAATTTTCGAGAAAACCGCGATCCCAGTCATCATTAACGAATACGTCGAGATCGCGAAGAAGTTTATCGGAGAAGGTGGCGGGAAATTCATTAATGCCGTTCTAGATAAGATCGCAAACCAAATAGATCGCCGATGCCAGAACGAAGCGTAGCATTCTATGCAATTGAATCAGATTTTCTATCGGTCGCTGTTAAGTCCGTTGAAAAAATGTATACATCTGGCAGGAGGGTATTGCTTTTGTGTGACCTAGAGGAAGAGGTCAAGCGATTCGATTCGACTCTCTGGACGTTCTCGAAGGTAAGTTTTATTCCTCACGGAAGCCGATATTCAATGAAACCTGAGGACGCCGTATTCTGCGATACATGGATCTCCACCAAAATGGATCTTCTTAACGACCCGGTTTGCCTGATTCATAACGGTCTCCATATCCAGAGGAATGATTTGCTAAGATTTAGCATCGTTATTGATATTTTTAATAGGGAGCTTCTGGTGGAGGCTAAGGAGCGGAGTAAATCCTATAGGGACGCCCAATTCCTTCAGCAGAAGTTATGGATCCAAAAAAGAGGAGGTGGATGGGAAGCGGGAGATGAACCGTGAAAGTCCTCGCGATCGAATCGAGCTGCGATGAAACGGCGGCTGCTGTCGTCTGTGATGCTGAAAATCCAGAGCATCGAATCCTATCCAACGTCGTTAAATCACAAATTGAAATCCATGCTAAATACGGGGGAGTCGTCCCTGAGATTGCTGCCCGTAATCACGTCGAGGTCATCGACATCGTGATCCAGGAGGCGCTGGATCAGGCCGGAGAAACCCTGAAGAGCGTCGATGTAGTCGCGGCGACGGCTGGTCCAGGACTAATTGGAGGTTTGCTGGTAGGAACGATTACGGCCAAGATGGTGGCCATGCTGAACAAGAAGCCATTTATGGCCATTAATCACCTGGAGGGCCATCTCCTAACTCCGCGCCTCTGCTATGATGTGGATTTCCCGCATCTCCTCCTCCTAGCGTCTGGTGGGCATTGTTTTTTTGCTGAAATATTTGGGGTAGGGAAATACGAAATTCTGGGCCAGACTCTGGATGACGCGGCTGGAGAGGCCTTCGATAAGGTCGCTAAAATGCTGGGCCTTGAATATCCGGGTGGCCCGGCGATTGAAAAAGTTGCCCTAAAAGGAGATGAATCCAGATTTCGGTATACTATCCCGATGCAAAGAAGGGCCGGATGCGATGTCTCATTTTCTGGGATTAAGACGGCATCGAGGAGCCATATCTCGAAGATTGAAATTCTCAGCGATCAGGATAAGGCCGATCTGGCCGCCTCATTCCAGAGGACGGTTATCGAGCATCTGACGAACAAATTATGGAGGGCATATCAGATGTCGAAATCCAAACCGAGGAACTTCATCCTGGCCGGAGGAGTGGCCGCGAATCAGGCCCTTCGGTCGGCCATTATGAAGATCTGTGATCGAGAAGGAATTAATTTTTTTGCCCCACCACTTGGACTATGTTCGGACAATGCGGCCATGATTGGTTGGGTGGCCATCGAAAGACTAAAGGCCGGCTTTCCTCCGAGCCCTCTGACCGCTAAAACCCGCCCTCGCTGGCCAATTACTGAGATAACCATTTAATTGGATCTCTTGAAGATTAGAGACGGCAGGTAGACCAAAACGTACCTAGATAGATATGGTACATGCTATGTAATTTTATCTTAAATAAAGAGACTATTTTTAAAATTTCCAAGCTTAGAATCTCAAAAACTTAGTAAATTCAGTTGAACCCTCATATCCGTCCAATATTAGTATGGTATTTTTGCACTATATGCAGATTTGTGACGAAAATTGATGTATTGGTTACTTTTTTTGTTGCAATGCACTTTTTTCTATAATACAACACTATGAGTGGTGAGTTTGTATTTTTCAGGTGGTGAAGAGTCTAATGATGGAAAAGTCCGAAAGTTTGGCAGCGCAGAACGAGGTATCGCAGGATACGATCCTTGACCTTACGATCGAGTTGGCCTCGGCGTATATGTCCAGCAACCCAGTTTCAATCGATGAGATTGGTCCCGTATTAAAGAAGCTGTTCCTGGCCGTGGTCGATATTAGAAGAGAGGCCGGTAATGTCAAGAATAAGCCGTCTTTAACGCCGGCCGTTCCGGTCGAAGAATCCGTCCATGACGGGTATATCGTATGCCTGGAGGACGGCAAGAAACTACAGATGCTCAAAAGGCATTTAAGCACGGTCTATGGAATGACGATCGAGCAGTACAAGGAAAGGTGGGGTCTACCCCTCGACTATCCAGTCGTTTCTCCGAGCTATGCCAGGAGACGGAGCGATATCGCCAAAACGACGGGGCTTGGGAGCTCTGGAAGGAAGAAGCTTCGCGTTGCCTGACTCACAGTTTGCGAATACTCGGTGAAGGTCTATGATGTTCCTGGGTATTCGTCTTTTTCCTATCCGTTCAGATTGAGATTTTTTAACCTCTCTGCCTGCGAATGTTCGATTAATTTTTCGATAATCTCATCGAGGGCCGATCCATCCATTACTTTCTCCAATTTATAGAGCGTCAGGTTTACCCTGTGATCCGATACCCTCCCCTGCGGGAAATTATAAGTCCGAATTCGTTCTGATCTATCTCCAGTTCCAACCTGATCTTTCCTCGTCTCGGATCGAGCCGAATCTAACTTCATTTTCTCGTTCTCATAAATCTTCGAGCGCAGGATCTTCATGGCTCGAGACTTATTTTTATGCTGAGATCTCTCATCTTGTACGGCCACGACCGTCCCCGTCGGGATATGTGTAATCCTGACGGCGCTATCTGTCTTATTGACGTGCTGCCCACCGGCCCCTGAGGCCCTGAACGTATCAATCAATAGGTCTTTTTCATCGATTTGGATATCGACCTCCTCAGCCTCTGGTAAAACGGCGACCGTCGCCGCCGAGGTATGAATACGGCCCGAGGCCTCGGTCTCAGGGACCCTTTGAACCCTATGGACCCCAGATTCAAATTTTAGCCTGGCGAATACACCCTTACCAGAAATGCTGGCACTCGCCTCTTTTATTGCTCCTATCCCGCTATCCGAAAATTCTAAGATCTCAAAATTCCATCCATGGACGATGGCATACAGTTCATACATCCTAAATAGATCCGCGGCGAATAAGCCGGCTTCATCTCCTCCAGTTCCTGCTCGTATTTCAAGGATCGCTCCCTTTTCATCGTCGATATCCTTCGGTAGGAGTAAAATCTTAATTCTGTCCTCGGCATCGGACATGGCCGCCCTAATGGCAGGAATATCGGCCTCGGCCAGCTCTTTTAGCTCCTGTTCTTCACTGGATTCTAGAATTTCGGTATTATCTCGCAAATCTTTTTCCCTGTTGAAAAGTAGTTTTATTTCTTTTGCTATTTCAGATAATTCTGACAATTCTTTCGACAATTTCACATATTCTTTCTGATCAAAGTCTTCCTGTTCATTCAATTGTTTTTCGATCGATTCGTATCTTTCAAGAATCGAATTTAACTTCTCCCTGAAATCTGGATTCACTGATCATCCCTCATCAATGAAGAAAGAGTCTTCGAAACTAATCTAATATCCTTGCCAAGATTTTCGACGACATAATCACGATTCGTAATGGAATGATGAGAAATCGAATTTAGCGTATTATTCATGGCCGTAAGCTTATCGGATACATCCTGCCAGAAAGTATCCGCCATCTTTTTTACAGTATTCTGAAACTCCAACTGGTTTTCACCCAAAATTTTGACGAGTTCTTGATTCGCCGACAGCATATCAGATAGTTTTAGAATCCTTTGATAGGTCTCACTCTGCATATTCGCCAAGTTCGATCGGTCACCATCGAGTTCTTTTAGCTGATTCTGGAAGGCATACACCGTCTCGATGGTCTTTTCGAGGAGCCCCATCGAAAAAATTTGCCCGTGGTATTCCTGGGCATTATCGACGGCATCGAAGCTGACCGCGTGCTTCGTTATCCATTCCTCGACCTTGCTAAAAAAGGCATCAGATACCTTTTTGAGGTTAATATTCAGGAATCCTAGAATGAGAGAACCAGATAGACCAAAAAGAGAGCATCCGAAGGCAATTCCCATACCGGAGAGAGGGATCTTCAGGCTATCCTTGAGCTTTCCGAATGAACCAGCAGCATCAGTATTTTCGATACCAAGGCTATCGATTATATTCGCGACATTTCCGATCGTATGTGACAATCCCCAAAACGTTCCCAAAAGCCCGAGGAAAACGAGCACACCAGATACATATTTTGGAATCGCAGAAAAATTATCGATCCGGCCCTCGATGCTGCTCAGGATGGTTTGCAATTTTGCTTGTGAGATGATCTTATTGCTCCTGGAGATGTATAGACTAAGCGATCGTAAAAAAGTTAGCTTTGTTATCTCTGATTTAGGTAGCGTGTCGAATTTCATTAATTTTGAGTATTCTCTATTGTATTTGAAAATTCCGAAATAAACGAATATAATACCAGAAATAAAACTCAACAAAATCACTGAATTAATCTGAACGTTATATAGGAAAGCATTTTCCAGGACTCCGAACAGGACGAAGACCATCCAAGCAATCAGCGCCAGAAATGCAGAAATTCTAAAGAAGCAAAAACTAGCTGAGCCCAACGCCATAGACAACACTAAACGGCTTATCCGAACATATTGTACTCGTTCATTCTATACGATTAGGACTTTTTTTTCCAGGAACAGCTCCGGCGAAAAAAGCTGGTATGGTTTGCTCCTAAACCAAACTACTACCCGTCATTTCGCGCGGAATATTGATCCCGAGGATATTGAGGATTGTCGGGGCAATATCTGATAATTGTCCTTCACTTTGCCTGTATGAAAGGTCTCTGGATTGCGACAGCAATATAAATGGCACCTTCGAACAGGTGTGTGATTTATGTATCGAATTATCGTCATTTATCATGTTCTCCGCATTACCATGATCGGCCGTCAAAATGACGGTATATCCGAGACATTGTGCTTCAGCAACGATATCTCGAATGTGAGTATCCAGAAACGCCAAGGCCATCTTCGCCGCCTTAAAATTGCCGGTATGCCCGATCATATCTGCATTCGCAAAATTCGCAATGATGAGATCATATTTAGTTGATTTCATGGCATCGATTACATCCAGGGATACCTGCTCACTCGACATATCCGGAGTCTCCGAATAGTCGCTTACTCTCGGGGATTGAATGAGAATTCGCTCTTCACCTTCGTAACGAACATCCATCCCACCGTTTAAAAAATAAGTCACATGGGCATATTTTTCGGTTTCTGCTATCCTCAGTTGTCTGAGACCATTTCTTGAGACAACTTCTCCGAGAGTACTTTTCACTTCCTTCTGCTCAAATAAAACGGTAGCTTTAGAGTCGATTTTTTCATCACAACTCACCATATTTAGAACTTTGAAACCGTCATCCTGTAGCAGCGTTAGAATCTGTTTGATTCTATCGGTCCTAAAATTGAGCATCCAAAATCCATCATCAATACTAGCCCCCTTATAATTGGAGACGATAAATGGAGGGATTACCTCATCATTAATATCCAGATCATAGAAATTTCTGATTAATACGGTTGGATCGTTCGTTTTGGAATCGGCCTTAGCATGGACGATGGCATCGAAGGCCGGTCTAGTGCGATCCCACCTATTATCCCTATCCATCGCAAAAAATCTCCCCTGTATCGTGGCGATTTCTGAGAGGCGTAGGCAACCAGATTCGAGGGCCGCCTCCAGGAGCCCGAGGGCGTCTCTGTAAGCGACATCCCGACCATCCAAAAACAGATGGGCCATAATGGTGACATTTTTCTGGCGAAGATAATCGATTGCCCAGAAAAAGTGACCGATATCAGAATGAACACCACCATTCGAAAAAAGAGTCATAATATGGCAGGCATTTCCATTCAATGAATTCAGGAAATCATTTAATTTCTCGTTTTTATTCAGCTCTCCAGATCCTATTGAATCCGTGATTAAAG
This sequence comes from Holosporales bacterium, assembly GCA_031266385.1. Classification (GTDB taxonomy): domain Bacteria; phylum Pseudomonadota; class Alphaproteobacteria; order RUG11792; family RUG11792; genus JAIRNI01. The sequence continues at coordinate 12,951 of JAISBC010000026.1, read as the reverse complement.
GGAGTTTTTGCTTCAGAATTCGTCCGGCACCAATCGTCAGGTGCCCTACCTCAGAATTCCCGCATTGTCCAGCCGGTAATCCGACGCATTCTCCAGAAGCATCTAAAAGAATCGCATCATCGGATTTCATCAGGCCAGTTATATATTCGGCAGAAAGTGTAGAGTTCCCGAACCTGCTCGTGCTATATCCGAATCCGTCCAGGATACATAGCAATAACTTATTATCCATAACTTTAAAGATAACCCTTACTAATTTAATCCATAATATAAACTCGCCCCCATCAAAAGGGCAATTTTATTTTGGATAATTTCTCAATCGAAGAGGACAGATATCCCACAAACAATTCTATATGGTCAGTATTTCTCAAAATCCATTCATCTCCGTCAGGGTAATAAGCGCCGAGACCTAAGATCGCTCTAGAGAGCTGGGAGCCTCGATCTGGACCATAAATTCTTTGTAACTGTCCGATAAAACTAGCTTGCAAAATGCTTGCCTCAGAGCTGTCTGGATCAAGCCACATATCAGCGCCGAACAGTTCATGCACTGTACATCTAACGGCCTTGAAAACCATCATCTCACATGTTTGCCTAAGAGAATCTCCGATACAATTATTTTCTTTGATTATCAATCGCAGACGAGGAACTGAAACTCGATGCATAGCATAAAACGCGATGGCACCGAAAGCGAAGGCATTACTGGGTGGTGGATCACGGCATAGTAGGCCCGGCATACCACTTCTTGAAAAAATATTTTCCAGTAATGATAAAGCGTCGTTACAAACATATGGATCGCATAATTTGTAGAAATTAAACGAATCATCGGGTGATTCGTGACCTGCATGGCAAAATGCGGCAGAATTAAGGCTATTGAATAGACAGGATATAATCCCCATCTTCATTAAGATCAACAATTATTGCCTCATTAAAAAAACAATAGCAATAAGTATAGTATAACGCTATACTTTATATTTTCCAAATGAAGGTAGGGTAAAATTGATTTGCATGCATAGATATACTTTAAAACAATTTAAAAAAAACGACTTGAACGAAATCTGACTATGCAGTAGCATCAGAGGCGGTCGGTTCCTCGCGCGAAACGGGGTCGTAGCTCAGCTGGGAGAGCGCTACAATGGCATTGTAGAGGTCAGGGGTTCGATCCCCCTCGGCTCCACCATTCGTTCCTTTTTCAATGAATCATCTGTTCGGTGCCATATTTCCTGTTCTCGTTTTGCCCGCTTTTGTGCTCGGGTTTTTTCATACCGAGTTTATGCAGAGCGACGATAATGTTTTCTCATTTTATATCCGGGCATCTTCGGCCTTTTTGTGTGTCGCCTCCATCGTCCTTTGCTGGTATTCCGCCAATATCGCCATCAGGAAAAGCAGCCTTCATTGGTTAGCGGATTTTAAACGCTCCGTCATCGAAATGGATTTCCGGAAACTATCTACCGATGGAATCAGCGGGATCCTGAATGATAATATCTCCAACCTATGTAAAATCGAAGATTATCGATTCGAGCTATTCGGATTTGCGATTCCATTTTTTACGATATTTCTAACGATTTCTGTCCTGGCGTGTTCGATCAATATCAGTATCATACTGCCCATCCTAATTTCCATCATAATTATGACCATCGTCATTAAATTCGCGAATAAAATGGTATCTGCCTGCGACATTAGGCGATACCAAATCGAATTCGATGAGATAGTAAGATCGATCGCGGCCGCCGCCAAGGGAATTCAATACTGGGATGCGAGGCGAATCATAATAGATAAGTTTGAAGACAGAAAAGCCGTCATCTTCGATGAAACTAAAAAATCTATTGCCTCGGTTACATGGAAGATGCTGGCATACCTATGTCTCGCTAGTTGCGCTGCCTTCGCCCTCTATATCATCGATGATGATTTCGCAATTTCTGGGATGTTCGATATATCATCGGACAGATCCTTCTTCTTCCCGATCATCTTCTTTTACACGATGTTTGTGGTTTCGATTCTGAGATACCTGAAGATACGAAATATTAAACTCAAAACTCTAGATCAGTACCTACTGGCAAGAGATGATACCGATACCGAAAAAGGACCAATCAAAAATGGAGGTGGAATTTTTCTGGCATTCCATGGAGTGTATTTTCAGGATCCAACTACCCTCGCGGATGGCGAACCTGATGATATGAAACTACAGAATCTATCGTTTTCCGTATTACCGGGAGAATCTATCGCCATTACCGGCGAAAATATGAATTACGGAGAATATATATTCGAATTGATTTTAAAATACTATAAATCACAGTCGGGAAATATTTATATATCTGGTACTTCAATCGATCATATTAAAACAGAATCGATTAGATCTGTTATCGGGTTTTTTAAGCAGGATTTTGCACTAATAGACGGAACGATTTATGACAATTTGGCCATCATCGGAATCGACGACAGAAGACTTTTTTCAATCGCAGAAAAACTCGGATTATTTCCAATATTGGAGCACCAAATTTTCGATCACTCAACCGGAAAGCTAAATATTTCTCAGAATATATTATTTAAAATTCAAATAGCTAGAATTTCTATTCAAAATCCGAAAATCTTGTTGATAGAAAGCCCAGAAACCTTTGAGAGTGAGGACGACGAAAATTCATTCATCGAATTTGTTGAACATATTTCTAAGCGTAAAACAGTCCTCATCATGACGGATTATCCGAAATTCCTCGTATATGCCGATAAAATCCTATATATCACGGATGATGATTTCATCTTCGGCCCTCATGCGCAATTATCTCATGACGAGAGATACCAACTATACATCAAGGGCGTCAAGAGTTTATACGGATCAAAATAAAAATATGAAGATCGTTAGAGTCTGCCTCTCGCTGTATTTGCTGATTACGAATGGATTTGCCGGTAATCCGTTCATCGAGCACTACGTCTGGTATTGGGCGGATATAGATCCATCCGTCGTAGAAGATTATTTGAAACGAGGGGCTGAACAACCATCTGGCAGCGCATATGCGGCCTATCTTCTGGGTACATTATATCTAAACGATAATATCTTACGGAAGGATTTGTGGAAGGCGAGGTATTACCTAACATTAGCCGCAAATCTTGGATCTCCGGAGGCCATGAATTCATTGGGAGATGGATTTTATTCTGGAGATATTTTTGAAAAAAATACAAACTGTGCATTATTTTACTATATCAAGGCCGCAAGACTTGGATTCGGCCCGGCTCAATTTAACGCAGGAATTGTCCTACTAAAAATGGCAAAATCTAAAACTGATTTGCGGAGGGCTGTGTTTTACCTGGACAAGGCCTCTAAAAACCGTGATGATCTAGGCGATATTACAAAACATGCTATGAGATTTTTAAGAAATGCTAAAAAAAAGCTCAATTCTTTTAGATAAATATCCGTGCATCAGTGTTTTTATATCAGGATTACTGGCAAAATTATGTTTTTGTAAGGGGAGTACGATCCCAGCCATCATTTTCCCGATGTTTTATATCTTACTATCCGCATTGCGAAAATGTAAAAACCCTTTTTCCCTGGGATTTGTGTTTGGATGCGGGTATTTTGGGAGTACCCTATTCTGGGTAGCGGAGGCCTTCAAGTGCGTTGGATTGGGGGCGTATGGATATCTCGCAGTCCTGGTGTTGGTGATATATTTATCGATCTTTCCGGCCGTAACTTGCTTTCTATCGACAAAACTCGCAAAAACTAAAACTGATCTTCTGATTATTTTTCCCGTTTTTTGGACATTGTGTGAATATGTTAGGGGTTGGTTATTTACTGGATTCCCGTGGAATCTCATCGGTTACGCCGCGTATGGTGGCCTATACTTTACGCAGATAGCCGATATTTTCGGAGTATACGGAGTTTCGTTTTTTTTCCTCCTCTCATCCTGTCTTATAACCAACAAGAAAACGATCCTCCACGGCATCGTGGTATTTTTCGCTATAAGTTCATATGGGATTTATAAAATCGAATTATACGATGGTTATATAATCCCAGATCAAACGGATAATATTTCTATTATTCAGCCGTCGATTCCACAAGAAGATAAAATGAATCCAAAAAAAATCAGAGAATGTCTCGCGAAACATGTAGAAATTTCTGATTTCGATTCTGATGGAAAGAGATTGATAATATGGCCCGAGGCGGCGGTCGGATTTCCTCTCGATGCTCAGAATGAAATCGGCCACCTTCTTATTAATAAGGATGATGTATTCGTCATTACTGGAACGGATCGATTTACACGAGGTAGAGAACTTTTTAATAGCCTCAAAGTTATTGGAAAGAAGTCGGAAGTATTACAGGTGTACGATAAACGACACCTCCTACCATTCGGAGAGTTTATTCCAGAATGGCTACTAGATCTCGGCCTCAGGAAGGTAGTCCCGGGTATCATAAACTATTTACCGGGAAAGAGGACGAGGACGATCACCCTACCCGGATTCAATCAATTCGATGTCATCATATGCTATGAAATCATTTTTCCGGGTGAAATTATGGACAGCCGAGATAGTTCTTGGATCCTCAATATAACCAATGACTCCTGGTTTAAAGAATCCGACGGACCTGCCCAGCATCTCCGCACGACATGCTTTAGGGCCATCGAGGAAGGCAGATCCATCGCCCGATGCGCTAATAACGGAATTTCCTGCATCATCGATTGCAATGGAAGAATTGTCAAATTCCTTAAAACGAATGATATCGGGAAGATCGATCACATGATGCCGATGAAGTACCAAAATACGATTTTCTCGAGGTATAATAATGGTATGATCCTATCGATTCTGTTAATAACACTCCTGGCAGTAATGATCAATTCAAGAAGGAGAAACCCTAGTGATCAATGATTCTTGGGAAAAAGAGAATAGATCCCTCCAAAAACCCCCACAATCAGATCTATTACTAGGAGACACGGAGCACAGAAGCGGAGTGTACTTAGGGGTACATGAGCATTCGAGCACCGGATCGACGAAGGAAGAGACTGATTGTGGGGGTTTTTGGAGAGGGGTAATGATGAGCCGAGGGATTATCGTATACGGCCAGGATGCGAATCTTAACCTCGAGAAGGCGTATGAAACCGTGATCAACCATATCATCGGGACTACTTCTAGCGAAGAAACTAAAAGACACATCCTCGCTAATACATATCCAAATTTCATGAGGATTGAAATTGCTCCAGAAAAGAGTGAAATTTCAATCAATGAAACTAGGGAGATTATCTGGTTCCTGTCCCAGAAACCGACTCTGAACAGAGGGATGGCCGTCCTCATAGATCGCGCAGAAAAAATGTCTAAAAGTGCGGCTAATTCGATTTTAAAAACACTGGAGGAATTACCCGAGAATTCGATCATCGTGATGACGACGAATAGATTACCGTCGATTCTCCCAACCATTCGTTCTCGATGTATTAAAGTCTACGCGAAAAATAAGAGACCGAGTGCTTTCGAATGCCCCGATGTATCCGATTATATCGAGCACTCCATCCCGAATATTGGGAAGGATTATATACGCAATATCATCGATCTCATAAATTCTGGCTATAAAGGGATTCCCAATTTCGCCAAGCAAAATGCCGAGAAGGCCGAGGATTTTCTTGGTGTATTGAGCGCATATTATTCTCATGTATCCATCAGGAATGAGAACTACTCCGCCGCCGAAAAAACACTAAAGCTGCAGAATTTAGCATTCCAACTGAGGACAGCATTTCCAGATCGCCAGAACGCTATAATCGCGGCATCGATAATGTGCTCATGAAGCAAAAACAATTCAATAAATCTTTAAAACAATCATCAAAGAACTGGATTAAGCGTCATATAAACGACCCGTATGTTGCGATGGCGAAGGAGAAGGGGTACAGAACGAGGTCTGCCTTCAAGTTACTGGAGATTCAGGAAAAATTCAAGATCATTGGGAAGGGGGACGTAGTCCTCGATCTGGGGGCAGCTCCAGGGGGCTGGTCGCAGGTTGCATCTCAGCTGACGACACGACCCGTAATCGCCGTCGATATCCTCGATATATCTCCACTCCAAAATGTCCGGATTATTCGGGGAGATTTCATGGATCAGAGTACTCTGGATCAGATAATAAATATCATCGACGAGGAACCAGGGATCGATGTTATATTGAGTGATATGTGCCCCAATACTTGTGGGATCAAGAAGATCGATCACATGAGGATCGTCAATATTCTCGAAGAAGTAATCCAATTCTCAAAGGGAAATCTAAGGGGCGGGGGCTCGTTGGTCGTCAAGGTATTTCAGGGGGGCGCCGAAAAAGACGCCTTAAATGATATAAAAAAATGCTTCAGAAAAGTATCTCATTTTAAACCAAAATCCAGTCGCAATCAATCGTCGGAGATATACTTGATCGCCAATGGGTTTAAGAATGCCCCTTAAGTTTATAAATAGAACTCTGAGAATTCGGTTTCCCCCAGAAGCTCCGGTAAAATAAACATCCAGCCGACACTAATCCAGTTACAGCAGCTATGGTTTTATATTTTCTGAAACCATAATACATCCTCTCCATAATTGCAAATAACTCAGAGACATTATCGCTAGATATTCCTATCTTGAACGATTCTGGCACTTGCCAACCAGACTTAGAGATCCCATCAACCCAGGATTCATTCAGGTGCTTTACCACACTGGCTGGACGTTCCGGCCTATTCCATCCCCAGGAGTGATATAACTCCCAATACCCGCAAGCAAATCCCTTCACAAAATTCCAATCACTCAGCGAGCAATCCTCATCAAAATCCACACAAAAACAGTCCTCCCCAACCCAATCATCCGCCAAATCATAATAATAAACCAACGAATGGAAAGGAATCGAGGCAGGCATCCCCGGCAATTTCCGCAGACACAGGGAGTATCGCTGATTCCCATTATCCAAGAACACAGGAAAAGGATCTCCCCGCATACAAGAAGCCCTACCCATCTCCCAGGCATCCCCACTGGAAGGTACACTATTATGAAAAATACCCAGCATAGGGGCAGGAACAAGTCCACCGTATCCGTTATCCAAAGCAAGGCAAGAGCAAAGCGACGAGATTATTTTGAGGAGCCCCCCCCCCCCCCCCAACGTCTCATAACGCCTGGTTTTCCAACGTTCTTGCTGGCAAATTTGTTAAATATTTTCATAAAATCTAATCCTCCCTATTAATTCTAAAGTAATGATATCGTATTAAAGTTTATAATCCTTTAATCTTGAATGCAGAATTACGAGAAAAAAATCTTATCACAATAAAAATAGTTTACCAGAACCAAGATCCGAGCCATATTCCTGCGAAGTGAAGAATTGTAATGAATACGGCCGCGCTGCCTATGTCCTTCGCCTTTTTGGAGAGGTGGTGGCGTTCTAATCCGATCCTATCGATGACTGTCTCGATCGCCGAGTTTATGCATTCGGTTACTAGTATGAGAACGAATGAACTGATGAGATATATGCGAATACCAATTGGAGTTTCCCTAAAGAATTCAATACCTATAAGGCAAATTCCGAGCATGATTTCCTGTCGAAATGCTCTTTCCTTAAAAAGGAAGCGAAACCCATCCATAGAGTATTTCCACGCCATAATCAATGATTTGATGGAAAACATAATCTAACCTCACTGGCGTATGACTTTGCTGATTTTACAAAGTTAGAGATTTGGAATACAGCGTGAAAATTAGACCCCCAACAACTAACTCAACATAATAATGCTACAATTTCTAAGGTGTGATCCGCTTAAAATTTCTCGAAAAAGCACATTCCCAGGGTAGCGATCGAGTATAATAATATATCGAAGATTCAGCGCAAATTACAGGGCATGTTTTCTGACATCATTCGCAGAGTGATTTCCCAGAAAGAGTCGATTAGCCTCGAATTGCAGTTGGTCGACGAATTGCTGAACGATATCATCGGCCGTCATTATGAATCCGTAACAACTGGGAAAAAACTTCGAGCTACTTTATTTTTCCAGTTCTTTAATAAATTTTCTAGTAAACAATCAGAATTTGCAATAAAAAAGGGCGGCCCCCCTCCTAAACCCCCACAATCTGATCTATTACTAGGAGACACGGAGCACAGAAGCGGAGTGTACTTAGGGGTACATGAGCATTCGAGCACCGGATCGACGAAGGAAGAGACTGATTGTGGGGGTTTAGGAGGTGGGTCTAATATTTGGACGGCTGCTTTAATCGAAGCAATACACTTCGCCTCAATAGTTCACGACGATATTATCGACGACAGCTCCCGGAGGAGAGGAAATTTATCCTTCCATAAATCTTTCGGACGTAAATTTGGTATTCTATTCGGTGATTATATTTTCACGAATGCCTCGAAACGATTCCTAGATTTATATAAGGATAATCGATTGATACAGAGGATATTTCTACGCGAATGTTCATCGACGATCTTAGGAGCCATCAGAGAGCAGGAATTATCGATAGCGTCGGATATCTCTGAGTGTCTCAGAATTACCTCCCTGAAGACATCTCCGTTCTTCAAATTATCCTGCTTCCTCGGGGCTTATTTAGCATCAGGAAACTTCAAGGAGGCCATCAAATGTGCGACATTCGGCACATGCTTTGGAGTATTATATCAAATACAAAATGATTTAGATTGTTATAGATTTGAGGATTACTTCGAATCCGAAGATTATACACAAAACAATATTACGCTCCCGATTGTAATACTGTGTCAGTACCTCGATTTTAATGTATTCTCTAATTCTTCAAGTCACCAGGAAAATTATAACAGAACAAAAGAACTCATATTTTCCAAGAAATTTGAAGCCATCTTGCAAAATATCACGAAAAAATATTATGAAATCGTTGCGTCAAATCTTCCTTGATCTGATCATGAATTTCATCGGTAGACAGATTTCCATCGAGAATCAGGTATCTCTCGGCATATCGATCGGCGAGTTCTAGGAAGGCATTACGAACCTTTTCATGAAATCCAATATCCATCTTCTCGAATCTAGTTTCGTTATTGTCGCTTCTTGATATGGAACGCCGGATCCCCACCTCAGGAGGAATATCCAATAGATACGTTCTATCCGGATGCTTGCCCCCCGTTATTTCGAGATATATTTTATCCAGCATATCGAGGGAAACACCTTTGCAGATTCCTTGATAGACAATCGAAGAATCCTGAAATCGATCACAGACAACGGACGATCCAGCTGTTAGGGCTGGGAAAATCTTTTTAAACCAGTGATCTGATCGAGCGGCAAGGAAAAGGAGAGACTCAGTCGTCGGATCCCAGCTATTAATATTGCCCACCAAAAGCAATCTGCGAATATTCTCGGAAAGATCCGTTCCTCCCGGTTCGCGGGTTAGGATGACATCCTTATTCGAGGATACTAACCAATCGAACAGCATCCTCGATTGAAGAGATTTCCCACATCCCTCTCCACCTTCAAATGTAATAAACAATCCGTGATGCCTGTCCTGCATATCACCGGCAAATTTCTAGAAGATTACGCAACATTAGTATAATTTCGATTGCTGATTCAAGTATGTTAAAATGAGGACACTGGGCGGATTCTGTTTTTACACTTGAGGTAATTTTGTCTTCGATGTCATCGAATGATAAATCGAAGGTAGCTCTGTCCATCGCGACAGGATGGATGTTTTATTTGCTCTGTTATGTTTCGAGGGTCGAACCGAGCGCTATATCCAATGAACTTATGCGGGAATTTAGCATGACGGCATCTACATTCGGACTCGTCGTCTCTTCTCTGTATATAACATATTGTCTGATGCAAATACCAAGTGGAATTCTGTTGGATAAATTCGGGAGCCGAATCATCTTACCGATTAGCGCTTTAATTTGCAGTATCGGGATCTTTATATTTGGTTTATCCGCAATTCCGGCACATTTAGAGATTGGAAGACTGGTGCTGGGGCTCGGATCTGCCTCTGGATTTATAGGGTGTACGAAGGTTATCAGTGAACTAATTCATCCTCGTAAATACCCACTCTTCGTCGGAATTTCCATGTTCGTTGGATGTTTGGGAGGCATTTGTGGGAGCCTTCTCACGGCCTATCTCGTTTCTCATTTTGGATGGCGGTCGACGACATATGCAATCGCTGTCTTCGCTTTTTTGCTGGCCATTCTAGCGACTCGAATTTCTAAGCCAAAATATGAGCAAAAATCTGAGACAGACCAGGAGACTGAGCTACTAAATGGCATCAAAATTCTCTCTAAAAATCCAAAATTTTGGATGCTGGGAATTTATGGGGCGATTAGTTATCTTCCGTTGAGCGCCATCGCCGAGCTGTGGTGTATTCCATTTATGGAGGGAAAATATGCGATCCAGACCTCAGTGGCTGCTCTATCGGCTACCTTTACGTTCATAGGATATGGATTGGGGAGCATCATTACGGCCGAACTCGCGAACCTTTTTAAGAGCTGCAAAAAGGTGTTGTTAATTTTTACCATTTTGATGATTTTAACTTTTATTCCGATTATTTATTGGGATGGCATGCCATTAATGTTAAGTTACGGAATGTTCTTTTTGTTTGGAATATTTGGGGGGACTATTCCCCTATTTTTCACGATCGCTTTTAGTATGGTCCCGAAGCGGTATGGCGGGACTTCGGCCGGCTTTACGAATATGATAGTCATGACGGGAGGCTTCGTCTTCCAACCACTCCTGGGTCGATTATTGGATTATTTCCGAGGTGGAATGATGGATACGAGTGGAATCCCAGTCTATACCCTCGAGATGTACAAAAGCGCCTTTTGTGTGGTCTTAATCTGCATGATATTATCTATCTTTTTAATTTTTGTCATAGACGATGTGACGGGGACGACCCAAGAGATGGAATAGATACAGAGTCCCAGCCCCCCAGCGCCTCACAACCCCCGGATTTCCAGCGTTCTTGTTAGCAAATTTATTAAACATTTTCATAAAAATATATCCTCAGCAATATCCATAATCAAATCATCAATTACACAAGTTTATAATCAGGTAAGATTACAAAGAGCAGGCCTTGAATGAGGGTTAAGAAATTCCTTCAATCCCCACAAAAGACCTACCAGGGATCCTCCTCCCAGAGTTCCCAGAAGAACCCCTTTCCAAGAAAAATCATTGGAAGGTTTGTTGGCCACGAATAAAGAACTGTAGCTGCCATGCAACTTGACATAGGCATCCCAATAACCCTCCATAAACCAAACCCATCGCCACCACACGTCCTCCGGAGCGTCCCACCCAAAAGCCCCACTAGGGGTAACAACACGAACAGTCGTCAGGGCCAAGGATCCAAAGGCTCCAAGATCTCGAAGGGCTGACAGCACATCACTCGTATGAGCCCCAAAATCAGATTCCGATAACCCATCAACAAATTTCAAATTCGGCCCTGGACAACAAAATCCCATTGCGGAACATCCGCTCGTAGCGCCATCAGTTAGCTCCAGCAAAACAGGTCCAACATCCCCCCTACGAGCAGCAGCAGCTCCCAATACATAACTTGGCTCAGGCTCATAGATACCAGACCTAGTCCCATGGGTGATCGCAGGGAAATTGAAAGTGGACAATTCAACACCATTGGATATATCAGACAAGAAGAGGAGGGCTCCCAGAGAATTAACTAGACACCTAATCCACAGACTTGAAATCCCGGATGTCCCCCATCTCGTTTTAGGCAAGTTAGTAACAAGTTGCATAAAATCAGGTCCTCTCTCAATTGTTATATAATAATAAGTTATTTCACATTAACAATCAGTTAAGTTTACAACAAGTAATAGAACATCTAGGTTTCGCAAAAAAACAATGATACACCGCTAGGACACTCAATCCCACAAGCCCAGTTGTCAAAGCACCGATGGATATTCCTTTCAGGTAACGGTCAGGGGCCTCCCGCTCATTCGCAAATACCTTCCCCCAGTCAGGGTTCATAGCTCCCCATCTTTCCCAGTACCCATAAAAATAATCCAATAAAGATGTATAAGAATCATCATCTCGAGCGAAGGCCAACCCGCTACAACCCAACACAAAAAAAGTACCGGTTAAAATACCGCAGGCCCGGCAAATCTCAGTCATCTGGCTAGCCCCCTCAGGAGGCAACAATTGTCCCAGTCCCACCTTCGCAACGAGAAGAGGATTAGGAGACCTGCACCAGATTCCTCCGAAAGCCCCATTACCACCAGGAAGCCCCCCACTCCAGAAAATTGGAGGGGAAATTCCTAGATCAGCATCTCGAGCCCCTGCCCGCCCCAACCCGCTAGACGTATCATAGAAGGAAGAGGTAGATGTCAGCATCGGAAAAGGGATCCACTGAGCCCAGGCCCCATTTTCAATCCCAACAGAGATCAAGAGCAGAAAACACCCCCGAGGTATCCCCCCCCCCCCACAGAGCCTTAAAACCCCTGGTTTTCCAACGTTCTTGTTAGTAAATTTATTAAATATTTTCATAATACTATTTCCTTCCTAACATTTTATATAATTATCATAACTAATAATGATTTAAATTCAGTAAATAAGGATTGGATATGTGGAGAAGAGAAAGCTGTTGAGTTAGGCGCGGAAATCCCCATATACTCGAATCTGACACCATAGTGTCATTGTAGCTTGGGGAGGGCAAATTGAAAATTATTGCCAAACAATTCATGATTCTTGGAGGTTTGTTGCTGACCTGTAATGGAATGGCCAGTCAAAATTCCACGGTCGATCTTAAGTTTAGGGTCCTTGTCTTCAGGGAATCGGATAGGGTTGTCCCCGGACAGCGGCTCCCCGGTGGCGAGAGGATCCTCGTGTCCGAAGGCAATTTAAAAGGAGTACCACATTGGATTGGTAAACACGTGTTAAGGGAGGCCAGAGACATCCTGTTTCCGTCTGTTGCCAGATTGAAAATGCTCCAACATAGCACTTGGGACATTCCAGAAGCCAATGCCACATGGGATGTATTTTCTCTATATCGGTTAAATTTTTGGTTCATTTTGCCGACTGATGTATTCGA
>JAISBC010000006.1 GCA_031266385.1 Holosporales bacterium | reverse complement strand
TCCTTGGCCACAGCATTCTTCTTAAACTTGTTACTTATAAAATTGGGGCCAATCTGGGCACCGCTATAAAATCCCGTCACATCACAAATAGTCCCTGATACCTCTTCTGTGCTTGGTGCCGCGGAACCTCTAACTGGCTTGGCCTGCGCGTCGTCATCATCAGAAGGAGCGTCTTCTTGAGCAGAGGCCTCATTATTCTTGGCAGACACGATCAAAGCCTGGTTTAGATCATCCGAGCAGGAAGCGCCCGACGAAGCAAACAAGAGACCCCAAGCCATAAATGCACATACTCTAAGAATATCCACGATCAAGCCTCAGAACAAAAAAAGGACCCATTAAAACAATTATGACACATAAGCTCATAACTGCAAACATACCACAACCAAATCTCCCCCAAAATCAGATAACTGAAATTCTGATGGGGGGAGATGTCCATTAACTAGCTTCGATCCACCCGCTCATACGATATTTACAGGGATAAGGCTTTCCCTTACCCGAGCTTCTGGCAGAGTCCAACTCTGAAGGCATAGTCACTATGCTTTATGTCTGCACCGCATTTAGCCACTGTACCGACCGATCTCGGAGGCGAGAAGGTCGCTTCTACCACGATTCCGGTACCTGGACACAGGTTAATCAGCGTCCCAATTCCACAGACCACGGTTATTGCATTTTTGTGAGATTTACCATACGTCTTGCTATAATCCACGTTGAATAGCGCCTCGTCAATTGGATTAGCCTTACCAGCTGCCGTCTTATTATATTCAACCACTCCTACTTTGAGTGCATCGCTGGCTTCGACAAATTGCTTTCCAAATGGTGTCGTGTCAACATTGACATGCTTGATCGCTGGACCAATGAGTGCATAGAGAGCTGCACTATCGGTTATCATGTATCCTAACTTACCGAAAACTTCAAATCTCCACCGCTCTTGGACCTTAACTTGATCAGTTTTGCCGACCTTAATTGGGCCGCCCACGAAGATCGATCCTCTGCCTTCTATGCCAAATATACAGCATCCTGATCTGTTTTGTGCGCCAATGCCGAGACCAATGGACATGACAGCATTTCTCTTAGAAACGGTGTTCTTTGTGGGGGTGAAACCGAATTCCTTCTGATAATCGTCAACACTCTTTGCTGGATACGCCTCTAAACTGGCGACAACGATAGCAGGATCGGTCTCCGGAGTCTTCTTGTCGCCGCCCTTAAAGAAAGCTGCAACAATGGCCGCCGGTGTGCTTGTTCCAAGCTTACTGCTAAATAGCGTGAGAGCAGCGGCAACTTCGTCCTTTGCTGCTTTAAACTCTGCTGCCTTTAATTTTACATCCTTGTAATACTCGTCATCTGCCCCAAATATCTGTGTTGTGTCAATAACGGTTGCGTCGCCGCCAATTATAGCGTGAGCTGGGAGCGCTTGATATTGTTTTGACGATTTTCCGGTGATTGTGCACAATTCGTCATACCGCCCTTCATCTTGCGCCTTATTAATGATAGGGACAAACTTCGCGAAATCAAATGTGTCCGGATTAAACGGTTCTGTAAACTCTTTCGTTTTAAATGCTTCAGAATCTAACTGTTGCATCAACACCAGAGCCCTAACGATAGGAGCCTTCTTGAGTTCGGCCGGATCTGAGTCACCATCTTCATCTGGTACAACTACAAATTTGGATACCAAAGCCATGGCCGCTAACGAAGAAGGTTTGATATCTCCACCATCTCCTGGGAACAATTCATCAGAAATACCATCGAGTCTCCCAAAAACCAAACCCAGATATTTGCCGAATTTCTCAGAAAACCCAGTATTTAGTTTCGTCCTGGTGGCCTCTGCTTGCTTTTGCTTTGCGTCCGCATCAGTGAATACCTTCAGTACAGGGCTAAATAAATCTTTGATAACCTTCTCGCTGGCCTTCTGATCTATTTTGGCCTTCATGCTTTGTAAGTGCAAACCAAGCCAAACATTTCCATAAACTCCGGGTTCGCAAGCTGCTACCTGGGACACATCACTAAATGGTACCGCGGCGAGTACAGATCCCAACAGAAGACGTAACTTACTCTTGTTCATACCCCTCTTCCTCTCTTCTAAAAAAAACACTAAGTAAAAACTCCTTCTGCTGATACTACCATCTTCATCTTCTTATGGCATAGAAGCTTTGTTAACACACATTAATCTCCGCCCAAGATAGTTGTTTTTTTATCACACGACGATAAAGCCACGTCTCTACTCAGAATCGAAGATTTTCCCTAGATTATTGAATCTATGGGTTATAAACTTGGCGGCATGATACTCGATTCGATTTCCTTGCCGAGCGATTTAAAATCGCTATCAGCCGCCGAGCTCTCCGTTGTATGCTCCGAATTACGTAGTGAAATCATCAGGATTACATCGCTAAATGGTGGGCATTTGGGATCGAATCTGGGAGCCGTCGAGTTAATCGTCGCCGCCCATTTCGTTTTTGACTGCCCTTCCGATCGTTTTATTTTCGATGTGGGGCATCAGGCATATTCTCATAAACTCCTGACCGGACGAAGAGAGCTCATGGAAAATCTAAGGAAACCTGGAGGAGCTTCTGGATTTCCAGATCCATCTGAAAGTTTGTTCGATCATTTCATCGCGGGGCATGCCTCGACGGCCCTCAGTGCCGCCGTCGGTATCGCTAAGGCCAGAGATTTGAAGGAATTGGATTTTAGGGTTGTCTCGATCCTGGGGGACGGATCGATGAGTGGCGGAATGATATACGAAGCCATGAATAATTCCTCCGGATTGAAGAATTTTATCGTCATCATTAATGATAATCAGATGTCAATTTCGGAATCAGTCGGATCCATGAGGGTATACCTCTCGAGACTCATGAGATCCAAGAATTACCTAACCCTCCGGAAAAAATTCCGCAATTTTTTAAATTTGATGCCAGGGAAGTTTGCCAAAGGCCTCGAATCAATCGTAAAAAATTCGCTGGCAGCTATCGAGGGGAACAATATCTTCGAAGAACTTGGATTTCATTATATCGGCCCAGTCGATGGTCATAATCTCCATGATCTAATCGAAGTATTCCAAAATGTTAGGGACATCGCCAATTATAAACCGGTCATTATTCATGCGATTACTCAGAAGGGGAAAGGATATACGGTCGCCGAGAAGGATGCTACCAATCTGCATGGGCTCGAAAAAAAGACCATATCTCCGAAATACTCAGATGTTTTCGGACGAAAGATAACGGAGCTCGCGGATCTGGATGATCAGATCGTCTGCATCACGGCCGCCATGAAAAACGGGTGCGGACTAGTAGAATTTTCGGAGCGATTTCCGGAGAGATTCTTCGATGTAGGAATCGCGGAGGAGCATGCCGTTACTTTCGCGGCGGGCCTGGCCAAAGAGGGCCTAAAGCCATTCGTTTGCATTTATTCAACTTTTCTGCAGAGGGCATTCGATCAAATCTTCCACGACGTCATCCTGCAGTGTCTTCCGGTTCGATTCGTGATCGATAAGGCGGGATTTCCGGGGCCGGACGGGAAGACTCACTCTGGCCTCTTCGATATCTCCCTCCTGCAGAATTTTGATAATATTCGAATCGAGGCCCCGTCGTCGAAGAATGAATTGGAAAATATTATCGAGATGATGGCGACCGATCTCGAGTACCCGATGGCCGTCCGATTCCCGAAGGATACGGCCCCAGATCATTCTATCCCGACTATCCAACCCGGAAATTCTGGAATTCTTGTCATCGCGATTGGTGATATTAGCAACGCGATTCAATCCCTAATCCATAGACTAGGAAAAAAAAGGAGACCGACGCTATGGAGGGTACGAACCATAAAACCCTTCGATTTCGATACTTTCTCTAATCTCGTCAGAAACCACCAAAAAATTGTGATTATTGAAGAGGGGGTTTTTGGTGGTTCATCGAATATCATCCTCGAAAATCTGATCGAGAACAGGATGATTGATTTGCTAAACAGAATCGAATTCATCAATGCAACAAAGGAGCCCGTCCCCACATCTTCCCGCGAAGAACAGATGAACGAGCTACTGACTCAACTACTTTCATTATTAACCGAATTTAAATAGTAATTCGTTACGATTATATAAGATGTATTAGGGAGGATATATTTTTATGAAAATATGTAGTAAATTTGCTAACAAGAACGTTGGAAATCCAGGCTCCACAAGACGTTGGGGGGGGGGGGGGGCTCCTCTTGTTCTTGTCTCGGGCCTTGTTAAGTTCTCAATGTGAGGCCTCTGACCCTGTCGCCTTGTTTCCTGTGCCCGGAACGACCTGGCCTTTGTTGGAGTGGGGACCTCCGGCAGATTGCCTGGCGGGCCGATCAGCCTCTCTTCAGGGGGCTGGTTGCCCTCTATTATGGGGGGACGCATCTTCTATGTGTATGGTCGTTGAAGCTGGGCCTTACTTGGGGGCCGATCTCTTTGCTCTTTTGCCTTACACCTATGGAGGATGGCCGTATCATAACGGGTTGGACGCTTTGCTGGGCCCTTATTATAGATGTTCTTTGTATTTTAATACTGCTTCTTTTCCTGTCCCTCTGAGAAATTTCATGAGCGGATGGTGGGAGGAATTCTATTCTTGGAATCTGCCTCACCTGGGAAAATTGGGATTGTTCTGGAAGAAGACCCATGAGGCTTGGGACCTAGTATTTCCTCGGATTGCTACTGATTTTCCGGGACTGGTCCCTTTGGAATTGGGACCTGATACTTTGAATACTTTAGGAGATCGTCTGATTTCGTTAAAATCTGAGACTGATTATTTGGAAGAGGAGATTGACGCTTTAAGGAATCAGGTAATGTCTTTAGAAGAGGAGCTATCCTATACTTCCAGATACAGAACCTGGTTTAAATGGGGCTGTATAGCTGGAGCTGTATGGGGAGGTATTTCGATCTATAACCTCTTCGGGAGGAAGAAATATTCTCAATCTGCTATTTACAGACTTAAGAGATTATAAACTTTAATACGATACCATTGATGTAGAAATATTGGGGAGGGTATATTTTTATGAAAATATTTAACAAATTTGCTAACAAGAACGTTGGAAATCCAGGCTCCACAAGACGTTGGGGGGGGGGGGGGGGCTCCTTGTTGCAATTCTAGCCCTGTCCGCTACGGAACCAGCCTGTAGAGCCAATGATAATGATTATGTGCTTCCGGGTGCTGATCGGAGGGAGGGCATTGATTTTGCTGCTTTAGGAACCACTATGGGTATGGAAGATGCCAGGAAGTCTCGACCAGCTCCGGTACGATTACAATTGAATTATGTAAATTGGTTTTGGTGGCCGCTAGCTTCTGAAGCTCCTATTTCAGGAGATTTGTTTCAGGGGATGAATGAGGTTGAGCGAAAATTGATACTTAAGTCTTTTGCAGACCATGGTTTGCGTGGGGGAGTTTTCGGTAAAGGGACTGGGGAGGTCGGGAATGTGATGATCAATCTGTATGATTATTACCGAGGATACTGGTTTGTGAAGTCGTCAGAAGGATGTTCGTTTGATGCTTTGGTTGCGGCTGAGGCTTCAAGTGTTGCGAATATCCGTTCCGATGCGGTAGTTTTGACTTCTTGTTCTCTTGCTGGGATAGTCCTTGGCTGCTTGTTGCGGCTAATTCATCTTAGGAAACATAGGATTTCTTTGTGGCAAGTTAAAGGAATTTAATGCTGAAGGATTTGACCTGTCTATGATGACCTGCGGGGAGGAATTGAGATTATGATGACTTATAGCGAATGGGAAGTCAATCGTGCTGTCTATTCAAGACAGACAAGACGGAGATTTGCGGGAACTGTGTTGTCCGTGATTTCTCTAGTAATTTGTATCCAGGAGGGCTTATCTAGTGGAGCTACGATTTACCCGGTTTTATATAATCGGGAGGGCTCTTGGACGGCCACCGAGCCTAATTTTCGGCAACTAGGCTTGGAGTATGCAAGGAATGGCGGGCCTGGGGGGGTATCGGTTTATATGGGGACAGGGGTGAATATCTATTGGTTTCCCACCGCTACAACAGCTCCCACCGGACTGACTTTGTTTCGTGGCGGTCCGTTTGAGGGAGGTCTTTGGGGAATATCGGAGTTTCTTCATATAATTGATTATCCTCTGATGGATTTCCTCGGGGGGTTCTGGCAGGAAAAGTGTAGAGGAGGATTCACCTTTGACTCTTTGGTTATTCCGAAAGAGATCGTTGGGCTCGATTGGAAACGTATTTCTGTCCTAGGAGGTGCTTTATCTTTGGCTGGTAGCTTGTTGGGATTTTGGGGTATGGGGCGACTGAAGGCTCCACTAAGATGTTCTTTTCACAAGATCACTTGATTTGTGGTGCTGGAGGAGCCGATGGATCCTCTATCGGAGGGTATCCGAAGGCTTCTCGTTTTTCGTTGATCGTCAGGAATTCGGCTCCACTGATCTTATGCCACTCAGATTCTCTGCGCTTAGATAAGGCTGGGATAGAATCGAGATCATACCAGAACGTTAGATCTGTGCTGAACATACTTTGAAACCAATTCGAGAATTCTCCGGCCAGGATATTTAATATCGGCAGTATCGTTTCTTCCCAGAAATTGTACCGTGCCTCCTTGTAGTTGGAAAAAGTGGCATCCTCCATGGATCCAATCAAGATTGGGGGTACTCCGAAGGCCATGGCTATCTCCTTCGCCGCCAGCTCCTTTCCCGATATGAAATCGAGATCTTTCGGTGAAAGACCCATTTCCTTCCATTCGAAATTACCCTCTAATAGTAATATTTTTCCGGCGTTTCTCCCGCCTTCATAAAGGCTGCGTAAATCATTTTTGAGGTCGTTCCGTTTTTGCGAATCGAGAGGGGCGTTATACATTAATGCCCCCGACGGCCGACCCCCGTTATGCAGGAAGGATATGTTCTGTTGCGCGATGGCGTTGTGCTGGCTGATCGATCCGAGGACGGCCTCGACGGGGCTCATCCCATACCAATCATCCACCGGATTAAACAGTTTTATATGTAAAATATCGGAGGCCCCACTCTCCGGATCAACCCCAAAAACACGTCGATCGTTGCCGACGGCATATTCATATCCCTCCGGAATTGAACTCCGTCCCGGAATAATTTTGACCCGATCCGGGCGCAGAAGGTGTAACTCCGCGAGTTTATCACTGTCGGAAGTATCTCGGAGAACCATTATGTAACAATTGCCAGAGAGCATGAGATATGATACGGCGGCCTCCATGAAGGTCGTCCTATACTGATTCGAATTTGGTCGCTCGATGAGATCGAGGATGTCGTGTTTGTATATTATTTCGTCAATTTCGTGAGATTCATTCATTTTTCGCATGATCCAGTTGACCGAGGCGATCGTCCGCGCGATCATATGAACACACCGGTAAACGACCACATTTTTTTTGTACCCCGTATCCGATATATCTTCGTAATCCGGTGATGTATCGGTTCGAGCCGTACGATAAGATACCAACGAAGATCTGGAATCTCCGACTCTTCCGGTGATGTAATTTTTGAAAAAATTGGCTAGCATAGGATTTCCTCCATGATGTAAAAGGGATTGCACATATTTGGATTTGGTAAACCGCCCAACTCGGGGCGATCTGATTTCAGCTTATATCTCAATTTCGGAACCTGCAACCACTTTTTTGTCCCATAACGAACTGTAGAGAAGTTTCTCATTTTGAGTTAATTAGAATCACTCAATTGCCCATATGCTGCAGGGCTATCCCATGAAAAACCCTGAGCCAAAACGCTTTATTGGCAATGATTATGTCAACTATACAAGATTTGAGCTTGGGATAAGCTGCGTTAAAAACCTGCATCAGGGTAAAATAACTCGTTATTCGATTTTGTGCAGCACTTCAAAGCACTACAAAATCACGCATTTGTCTCAAAATTTTTCATGATGTGGTTCTGATGATGTGATCGATATTTCTTGCCCAACCGTGTGGTTAGCGGGTACACTATTGTTCGTACCTTCTAGGTCTTTTCGATAAAAATAATGAGTGTGGAGCGTAATAGGGCTCTCGATGCTGCCCTGTCTCAGATAGAGAAAATTTTTGGCCGTGGATCGGTTATGAAGCTCGGTCAACGGGATGTGATCGAAATCGAATCGATTTCGACGGGGTCGCTTGGATTGGATATAGCCCTCGGAATCGGCGGGTTCCCAAAGGGAAGGATTATCGAGGTGTATGGGCCAGAATCTTCTGGAAAGACTACCCTCGCCCTCCACGTCGTTTCGAATGCCCAGCGACAGGGCGGGAATTGTGCCTTCATTGACGCTGAACATGCCCTCGATCCGGTTTACGCAAAGAAATTGCATATTGATATCGATAATTTAGTTATTTCCCAGCCGGATACTGGCGAGCAGGCGCTCGAGATCGCCGATACTCTGGTGCGCAGTGGGGCCATCGATGTCCTGGTCATCGATAGCGTCGCGGCCCTAGTTCCTAAAGCTGAACTCGAGGGAGATATGGGTGATTCTCACATGGGACTTCAGGCGAGGTTAATGAGCCAGGCCCTCAGGAAGCTGACGGGATCCATATCCCGAACCAATTGTATGGTCATTTTTATCAATCAAATTCGCCAGAAGATAGGGGTGATGTTTGGCAATCCCGAGACTACCACCGGCGGGAATGCCTTGAAATTTTATGCTTCCGTTAGACTTGATATTCGCAGGATCGGATCGATTAAGGATCGCGATGATGTAATTGGAAATCAGACTCGGGTCAAGGTCGTCAAGAACAAAGTGGCTCCGCCATTCAAGGTCGTCGAATTCGATATAATGTATGGAGAGGGAGTATCGAAGACCGGAGAATTGATAGATCTCGGCGTCAGGGCTGGGATCGTCGAGAAATCTGGATCTTGGTACTCATATAAGACGTCGAAACTGGGACAAGGAAAAGAGGCGGCCAGGTCGTTCCTGAGGGATAACCCTGCCGTCGCGGATGAGATCGAGAGGGCCGTCAGAGAAAACTCTGGAACGGTCGCGGATTCTATGATCGGCGGGAATTTACCGAGTGAAGAGCCGGAAGACGATGGTGAGTTATCATCGCCCGAGACTTAGTTAGGTAGAATTGATTGGAGTCGAGGAGAGTGGGGGAATCGAATTCTGATGAGATGTTAGCCGTCGTTGCCGGGGGAGGGAATTTACCGCTGCGGATTATCGAGAAATTGGATAGTCTAAGGCGGAAATTTATTGTCATATCGATCGCTGGATTCGGCCCCCCGGGGTTCCGGAAATTCGAGATGGGTGCGATCGGGAAGATGCTGGATTGCATCAAAGAATCCAATGCGACGCAGCTCGTATTTTGTGGAGATGTTAAGCGTCCTAGTTTTTTTTCACTGAAATTGGATGCGATTGGAAAGAAATGGCTGACCTCACTCGGGATTCGGTCATTCCTGGGAGATGATGCCCTCCTGAAGGGAATAAAAAAGCTCCTCGAGAGGGAGGGTATTAAGGTCATCGGGACCCAGAGTATTTTGAGTACACTGCTGACTCCTCCAGGAATCCTCACGTCCGGTCGGAAACCGAATGATCTGGACCTCAGAGATATAGCCCGAGGAGTTTTCGTCCTGAATACACTATCGAAGGCCGACGTTGGGCAGGCCGTCATCGTTCAGGAGGGAGTCGTCCTTGGGATCGAGGCCATCGAAGGTACGGCCGAGCTAATAGCCCGTTGCAAACCGCTTAAACTGAGGGAACGAGGAGGAGTATTGATCAAGACCTCTAAAATGAACCAAGAGAGATCGGTTGATCTTCCAGCAATTGGGAAAATGACGGTCTCGTCCGTGGCTGCTTGTGGACTCAACGGCATTGCTCTTGGGACCAATGATTCTCAAATCATCGATTACGAAGAAACGATAGCAGCGGCTAACTCGAGCAAGATATTTGTCATTGGGTTTTAGATTTTTTCCTGCGACTTTATACTACAGTCAGAATTACAAAATTCCGGGAGCGGCAGTCCAGAATTAAGTGTGTGATGCTGTGGGGCTGGCAGTTTCTTGACGGCAGGCTCTATAAACATCAATTCCAAGAACATTCTTTGACATAGTATCCCTCATAAAAAAGGTGTTAATATGTGATCGGCCATCCATGTTAATACAGCGTTTCTACGCTAAGATACGGTCCCCGTCCTAATACAACGCGATGTGGACATATCAGTTTCGCAGACTCTGTGTCTTTGGGGTTAATCTGTATTCCACATCGCTAACTCTGCAAAATTAGCTTTATTTTACAAAGCTTTGCCTTCATAGGCTACATACATGAGGTTAATCCAGCATTGCCCTCAGGATTTCATTGATCATTTCTGGATTACCCTTTCCCTGCATGGCCTTCATACATTGTCCCACGAAAAAACCGAACAGCTGTTGCTTCCCGGATTTATATTCGGCGACTTGATTCGGATTTTTCTCGATGATCTCCTCTACAACTTTTTTAATGACCGAATCATCTCGAATCTGAACTAATCCCTGATCTTTGACTATCTTCGAGGGGTTCTCGTTCGTCTCCACCATCCGCGTGAAAACTGACTTCGCGATATTTCCTGAAATAGTCTTATCAAGGATAAGGTCGACTAACTCCCCGATATATTCGATTGGAAATTCAATATCATCAATATCTTTTCCACTCTTATTCAGGAATGCGAACAATTCTCCGATTATCCAATTCGCGATTAATCTCGGTGATTCCTCGAATTTAGATGCCGAGACTGCCCTTTCAAAATATTGGGCCGTTACTCTGTCTTCGGTCAGGACGATCGCATCAGATTCTGATAGACTATATTTTTCGATGAATCTGGCCTTCTTGGCATCTGGCAATTCCGGTAACTCACCTCTAATCTTATCGATCCGTTCATCCGTTAGCACTATCGGCCGCAGATCTGGGTCCGGGAAATATCGGTAGTCATCAGAATTTTCCTTAGTCCTCATCGAACGGGTCTGCCCCGTTACCGCATCAAATAACCTCGTTTCCTGGATTATTTCTTCTCCGCTCTCGCTGGCCATAATCTGCCGTTCGGCTTCATAATCCAGGGCCTGTCCCAAAAATCTGATCGAATTAATATTCTTGATTTCGACTCTATTTCCAAATGGATCCCCTGGTCTCCTGATCGAGATATTCGCATCAACCCTAAGATTGCCCCTTTCCATATTGCAATCACATGTCTCGATATATCGAAGTATTGTTCGTAATTTCTTGACGTACTGCATCGCCTCGAGTGATGACCTCATATCAGGCTTCGAAACGATTTCCATGAGTGGAATACCGGCCCTATTCAGATCGATATACGAAGATTCAGGAGATAAATCGTGAATACTTTTACCGGCATCTTGCTCGATATGAATCCTTTCGATGTTAATACGTTTTGTCGAAGAACCATCTGGCAGATCGATATCGATATAACCATTCGTTACGATCGGGAAATACAACTGAGATATCTGATATCCAGCCGGCAGATCCGGATAAAAATAATTTTTTCTATCAAATTTTGAGATTTTATTTATCGTTCCATTGATGCTAAGGCCAGATTTTATCGCGAGATCTACGGCGGCTGAATTAAGGACCGGCAACATCCCAGGCATTGCCGCATCATAAAAAGAAACCTGCGAATTTGGATCGGCTCCAAAATCGGTTGGGCTCCCACTAAATAACTTAGATTTCGTAGAAATCTGAGCATGAACCTCGAGACCGATGACAATTTCCCATTCATCATTACGAGATCCCGTCGTCCCGGAAGACCGCACAAAATGACGTGGTTCCTCTGTAAAATTCTGAGTCTCAGTACGTCGGAGAGCTGCTTTACCCATCGTTAACCATGTCCTCCATCAATATGGATTTTTTTAATTCTCCAAAATTTGCGCACTTTTCGAGGATGTGGGCAATACGTAATAAGATCTCTTCCTGGAATCTATCCCCGAGCAGTTGGACTCCCATCGGCAGGCCATCCCCCGATAATCCGGCCGGAATCGAAATTCCAGGAAGGCCGGCTATATTGGCCGTGACCGTAAAAACGTCGTTCAGATACATCTCGACGGGGGTCATCTTCCCAGATTCCTCAATACTGAAGGCCGTCGTCGGAGTCGTCATCAATAGAACTGCATCAACCCTGGAAAATGCATTATCCCGAAAATCATCTCTAATCATTTTCCTGATTTTCAGGGCCTTCGCATAATATGCATCATAATAGCCGGCGGATAATACATACGTTCCAGCTAAGATCCGTCGTTTCACCTCCTCTCCGAATCCTTCAGATCTAGACCTCACGAAGAGCTCATCTATTGTCCGGCATCCCTCAGCACGATATCCATATCTTACTCCGTCATATCTCGCGAGGTTGGATGAAGCCTCGGCCGGAGCGATGATATAATAGGCCGGTAAAGAGTATGGAACGGTTTTGAGCGATAAATCGACGATTTCACAGCCGCTATCCTTGAGCCACCCACAAACCCGATCGATTAATTCCAGATTCTCCTGAGAGAGGCCAGCCATCAATTCGGAGGCGATCCCAATCTTTATTCCCCTAATCGATTGTCCTATAGATTCGAGATAATCTGGAATCTGGACATTCTCCGAGGTTGAATCCTTCGGATCATACCCAGCCATTGATTTCAGCATGATGGCGGCATCCTCGACGGTCTTCGTCAGGGGGCCGGCCTGATCGAGTGAGGAGGCGAAGGCTATCATCCCCCATCTCGAGCAAAGTCCATACGTCGGTTTGATGCCAACGAGTCCCGAAAACGAGGCGGGTTGCCGAATTGATCCACCGGTATCCGATCCCGTCGCGGCCACGCATAAATCGGAGGCGACGGCTGATGCTGACCCTCCGGAAGATCCTCCGGGGACCAATCTAACGGATGGGTCGGATTTTTTCCTGAACGGGAGAAAACAAGGACCAAAATAACTCGAAATATTCGCCGAACCCATCGCGAATTCATCCATATTCGTCTTACCGAGAAAGACGGCCCCGTCATCCAATAGGTTTTGAGTGACCGTCGATTCATATCCAGGAATAAAATCATGAAGAACCTTTGAACAGGCTGTGGTCCTCATCCCATTCGTACAGAATAAATCCTTGATGGCGATGGGGACCCCTAATAGAGGGAGATCGACTCCGGTCGCTATCTTTTCATCGGCCCTCTGGGCGGCGAGTAAACTTTTCTCTCGATCGATTGTAATGACGGCATTCAGAGAAGCATTCTGCTCAATCCTATCGAGATACCAACTAGTCAATTCGAAAGAACTAAACTCCCCAGATACGAGCCCATTACGTGCCGCTGATATAGTTAAATCTTTCTTCATCTCGCAAATAAATTTTAACATCCCGAGACACAGCGAGACAATATCACATAATCCCCCTGAAATGAAAGAAAACAAAGCGATATTCTCATCATTTTCGGTTTTTGAAATAATCACAAAACGGAGGAAAATTACGCTGGCCCAGCCCGATGAATCGATTAACCATTATTGAAGAATTATTCCTAGAAAAACAAAACGTGAAAATAAAATGATAGCCTTATTCTTGCTCACGGAAGAATAAAAAAGAAGACAATCATCACAAGATTGTGATATTATCCTAGCCGAAGAAAAGCCAGGGAAATCCAATCAACACACAGAGGACAGATGAAAAAATCAGTATCCATAACTGGGACTTGTCGAATTCCAAGCAAGATGGTTATTATCTCCACGCTCATAGGCATAGTGGCTGCAACACTACAAAAGGCAGAGTGCGCAGATCGATTGACCCCCAGACAAAAGTCGACGCTAACAGGAATCCTAGCAGATACATATCCCACAGTGGAATTTGTTAGCAGGCTCCCACCACCAGATTCAACACCCGACATCAGAAGAGAGGTACACGCAAGTTATGGATCCTCGACAGATCTCCGAAAAATTCAAAATCTCCTACTCCTTACAGTCCTGGCACCTGACCTCCTTTTCCACGTTATCCGGGCGTTAACAACCGCAACTGGAGAACAGTGCAATCCGATAGCGGTCCTCGATTTCATATTGAAGCAAGAAAATTCACTCTACGACAAAGCAGTACAATTCGAGACAGACCCGACAATTCAACAACAGCTGACGAATCTCCGCACTCTCAGCACAATGAGAACATTCGACATTGCCCAAAGAATGCTTATGGCTAATAATGTATTCTATTATAGGGCCCAACTCAGGCCTCCACCCAGTAGTCCTACAACAGAGCCGAGTTCCTCATCTACCCCGGACAGGCAGGCCCCAATCCAAATGATGCTAGATCTTACGGGCCCAGTCACACCCGGCCCTGACCCTCAGACCGCCACCGCAAAGGGGCCATGGCCTCATGGATTAACAGACGAACAAGTTAGACAAGAAGTTTTATCCATTTTTGGAGGAGCCCAACTTGTGCCGAATACTCTCTTTCTCCTATTGATTATCGTACAACCTTATTGGATTCGTCGGGTGGCCTGGAGAATGGATAAGGACCGTATCAACCAAGCAACAATTAAAGGTAGGATTCCCGCTCCCATAACTCAACCAGAGGTTATTCAATACGCACAAGAACACAGTGTAGAGCATTGGACGGAGGCCCACAAAGACAGGAGGAAGATACCCAATCACCAAGTCACTGTAGTAGCAGACATAGCCCAAGTACCTGGCATAAACACAGTAAATGAAGGCGTTGAGGCCTGGAAAAAGACACCCATTCAGCGATTACTAGATCATCGGCCAACGATACGAGCATAACACAACGCCACCCAAGAGCAACGGGGGAGCCCCTCCCCCCATACAACAGATTTTCATATTTAAGGATTTATTTAATGTGTTTGTCTTTTATTTCCCTCTGCTACCATGAAGGAGCAATTCAATGGTAGAGTTGCATCGAGCTCCAGGAGAGCATGTACAGTTCTCCCTCTTGGAGGGTTCATAAGCTGAATCGATAGACCTTATTGGAATGATAGATTCGTTTTTTGCAGTCAGAAGCCTATG
>JAISBC010000032.1 GCA_031266385.1 Holosporales bacterium | reverse complement strand
AAATTGATGCATATTTTCTTTGGGTATGCTAAAAAATGGACAGCGTTTTGATAGCAACGCAGCGTTCGCGCAGTGACCCTTGCCCTTTTTTTCATTGACTCGATACACGGTATCTAATGGAACTAACAGCAAGCGGCCATCTACTAAAATTGCCAATAATCGGAGATTGCCCTCCTCTCGTAATACACTTCATGGACCTTGTCGTGGTCGACGCAAAAACGGCAGTAGTGAACGGTGAAACACCACCATCTCTTCAAACAGCTATGACAAAAATTGTCAGCTATCCACCAGGTCACAAATTATGCGAAGACTTGATCCACGCACTCGAGCAACAATTTTCCGCGAGAGGAAATCCCCTAGGCACATTTGTTCTCCGGTTTCATGATGACGCCGTACAAGAACATGCAAGCCGGGTGGATGGACTACCACCGGCCTCAGGGAATACAGAGGGATACAACGAAACTTATATGACATCAGTAAACACCAATCCACCCCAGTTTGGGAGAGCATTTGCAAACAGACTTGGAACCGACACCTGGCATGTTGCCTACCTCTCCCCTGAATCAGACAGGACCATATTCGTAGAACTCCTACACTTGTACAGAGCAATAACTAGTCAAAACCCTCAACCCCCAAAAAGTATATGGAAGGACTTCTCCAAACTGTTGGGAGTGAAAACAGGACCACTGCAAGAAGCATTCCCCACCGGATCAGCATTGTTTCACGTTTTAGGCAGCCCTACAGGGACGCAGAATTGCGAAGCATTCTTCACATACGGACAGGATGGCTCTATCCCAATAGAAGGGGGAGGAGATGTCAGCAGCCTGGTAAGCCCATTTATAATGGAGCACAACGGCGTCACACATGCCATGCAATATTTTCAAGCATTGGGAGCAGACCACATTTTAGAAGGTACAGAACTCGGTCGCCCAATGTTAATTAAACCAGGCACCTCATTACACTACGGCTTAGATCAACTCGCAAGAAACTACAAAAGCATGTACCCCAACCCTCCGCATGGGATCATAGCGATCAGATTTACATATCCGGGTCAAGATGAATCCGAACCCTAGGAGGGCAGGCGGAGCCCCGAGTCAGGGCGCCCACAATCAAACAATACCCCCCCCCCCCGCTCCTATTTATAAGTATTCCGTTGTTTTTCCTTATCCTGAGATTACATCCATTGGTATGAAACCAGTGAGTGTTATCAGAAGATATGAACAAATTGTTAAAATAGTCTTGGTAATAGCCTCCCGCACAGATTTTTCACGCATATTATTCCCCTATGACTACATATATGTGCATGAAAAATATATGAGAGGTCTACCGCAGCATTTGGAATAGATTTGACGGGGTTAAGGGCCGTATAATATACTGAAACCGAGTGTGGGCTCATAGCTCAGTTGGTAGAGCATCTGACTTTTAATCAGAGGGTCACAGGTTCGAACCCTGTTGAGCCCACCAGCGTTTTTTTATCTTAATTGCTGTCTCCTTCGTCTAGGGGTCTAGGACACCGCCCTTTCACGGCGGCAACACGGGTTCAAATCCCGTAGGAGATGCCATCCTTTTATTCCATTCTCTCCATTTCGTCGCACTCTGGAAGTATTGAAGTGCTTGCCCCAACAGACCATTACTTGAACTCTCCGTCGTCCTCTCAAAAATATGGCCATTTTTTTTGTATGTTTCCACATTTTTAATTGGCCTGAAAATAAT
This sequence comes from Holosporales bacterium, assembly GCA_031266385.1. GTDB lineage: Bacteria > Pseudomonadota > Alphaproteobacteria > RUG11792 > RUG11792 > JAIRNI01. The sequence continues at coordinate 7,051 of JAISBC010000032.1, read as the reverse complement.
GAGATCAGATTGCGTTACATACCCGATCTGCTGATAGTTCGAAATAAATGCCATCTCAATATTAGTCGATAAAATATCATGCCCGAAGAATTGGCTGCAGTATGACATGTTAAGCATGGCCAGAATCGTTGGCCCTATATCGATTTGACTGGCTAATGTCTGGATCTTCTTGGGCTCAACGTGTCGCGGTGAGTAAATCAGCAATGGGATGTGAAACTTCGTCGGGTCTAGGGTAATTTTCCCGGCCGATCCGGCCGTATGATCAGCCGTTATTATGAACAATGTATCGTCGAACCATTTCCGTCCCCTGGCCTTCTCGATAAATTTTCCGATCGCATAGTCGGTATATTTAACGCCGCCAGCCCTACCAGTTTTCGACGGAATATCTATCCTGCCGTCTGGATATGTATATGGCCTGTGATTGGACGTCGTCATAATCATCAGAAAAAATGGCTTTATCGCGGTATCGGCGGTTTCATCGGCCTCCCTCAGCACGACCTCAAATAAATCTTCATCGCATATTCCCCAGGCATTCGAAAATGTAATATATTTCTCGTCGATCTTGAATCGATCGATGATATCGTATCCGTTATTCTCGAAGAAATAATTCATGTTATCAAAATATCCAAATCCACCATATATGAATTTGCAGGCATATCCATGATCTCGCAAAATACTCCCCATCGTCGATAAATTCTCATTGTTCTTTCGCCGAATTATTGAATTCCCCGGGATTGGTGGAATCGAGAGGTTGACGGCCGAAAGTCCATAGACCGTCCTCGTGCCGGTCGCCATAATATTCGTGAATAACATTGACCGCTCGCATAGCTCATCGATATTAGGAGTTAAATTTTCCTGGTTTCCAAATGATCTTAAAAATTCTGCGCTCAAACTTTCGACCATGATCAGTATTATGTTTAACCTTTTTTCCTGAGAATGAGAAATAATACGCCTAGCAATTCCATCTCCCCCCTTCAGGAAGACAGAATTTTTTTCATCCGATTGGATATCTCGCCTTAAAGATTCCGTCAAAACGGTCTGATCACCGGTCACATAAAATCTTTCGAATGGAAGATCATTGTGCCAAAATGCTGAGAAAAGCTCATATAATCCATTTTTTGATATTTCATTTGCATATCGATTTTCCGAAAACTCTAGAATCGAGCTATCGAAAGTCCAGAATACTAGGCACAACAACCCCGTGGCCAAATTAAAATTCCGCCACTTAAATCGAGAATAAGTTGATGGCCGGAGAAATTTTGCGATGCAAATGGAGGCGATAGTTGTCGCTAAAATGATCGTTGGAATATCGTACGATTCCATGATATTTCCAAGAACTTCTCTGGTGTATATCAAATAATCGACCGCTATGAAATTAAAACGACCCTCGAATTCCTGCCAAAAAAGAAATTCAGCAATCGCCGTAAATATACAGAAAAAAATCCAGATGAAATACCAAGCGGAAGTAGCGATTTTACTCTTAGAAACGGAATGCGAAATCAGCATTATAAAAGGCAAAAGGTAAATCAAAACTATCACATCGCTGACAATTCCGATCATAATAGAAGAGAGCATTTCTATGATCGTGCATTCTCCACTTATAAAAAACAAAACTATTCTGAATATAAAGTTTGCGATTACAAAACTTATCGAAAATGGATTCCAGCAAAACATTAGTCTTATTTTTTTACCTCAGTCTAAAAATATCCTATTCAACATTTCGTAAATTTTATTGACGGTATCCAGGGATACTATATCTCTCCTCAAAATGGTCGCCTCCCTATTTCCTTTGCAATAGTACATCAATACTCTTCGGGCCAGCTTTATCGCCGTTTCCGACTGATAGAATTCGAACATATATTCCATGTGTTGGGCGGCGATTTCATATTTGGCTTGGCTTGATGGATCTAAACCAGGCCGGAGACCACAGCAAAGATAGTCATGAATATATTTTAAATTCCAGGGCCTTCCGAGGGCTCCGCGACCGATCATGACCCCATCTGCACCGCTTTCCTTTAAGGCCATCTCGGCTGAATCAACGTCGATTATATCGCCATTAATGATGATCGGAACGTCGCCAACATATTGCTTGACCTCAGCGACGGCCATCCAGTCAGCCTTTCCGGAATATAATTGACTCCTCGTTCTTCCATGGACGGCTATCATCGAAATTCCTGAATCCTGGGCGATTCGTGCCATATTGGCAACATTTTTATGTTCAGCATCCCAACCGAGCCTCATCTTTAATGTCACCGGAATTGGGACGGATTTTACGATACTCGATATAATCTCGGCCGCTAGTTTTTCATTTTTCATGAGGGCAGAACCGGCATCTGATTTTATGATCTTTTTGACTGGGCATCCCATATTAATATCCAAAAACCTGGCCCCAAGATCATGAGCAACTTTCGCGGCCTCTGCCATTATTTTCGGATCGGCCCCGACGAGTTGTACCGATGTAAATTCATCATCTACTACGTCCATCATTTTTCTGGTCCGTTTGGCATCTCTGATGACGGCATGACTCGCTACCATTTCGCTATACATCATGAAATCTCCAAATTTACGCACAATTTTTCTGAAGGGCAGATCGGTAATACCTGCCATCGGAGCCAAAAAGACGCGACTTTTTAATTTTATATTGCCTAATGCCAGCTCTAACATTTTTTATTATTCGTATCTCTGCAAATCAAGATCGATATTATAAATAAAAGGATGAGCGGAGTCGCCAGGAAGAACATACTAAATGCATCGGGTGGGGTCACGATTGCCGACAGGACGACGATCACCAAAATTACCTCCCTCCAAAGTTTTTTCATGGTGCTGACTCTGAGGATTTTCAATCTATCTAGTGCCAGGATCAGAAGTGGCATCTGAAAACTCAGCCCGAATACGAATACGAGTAGGATTATAAATGAAACATTTTCACCGATCCTAGGCAAAAAATTTGCGAAATTACTATTGTGCTCAATAAACATAGCGAATAAATGTGGGATCACGATATAGAAGGCAAAGGCTGATCCGGCCACGAAGAGTATCGATGCCGCGAAGATGATGCGAATAATTACTTTGTTTTCATGATCAGCGAGAGCTGGTCTCACGAATTTCCAGAATTGAAGAATAATATATGGGAAGCAGAGGGTAAGAGACGAATAAAATGCGATCCTCAGATGTGTCGAAAAAATCTCTGAGATGGAGGTATAAATCAATTTACCAGACTGTCCACTGGATTTTAAAATCTCTGTCAGAGGCTTCGTTATGAAATCGAATATCGAATCGATTGTTAAATAACATAATACCATCGAAATCATGATGGCGCAGGCGGAATTGATGAGAACAGACCGTAATTCGATGATATGCTCGAATAACGATTTCGGATTATCGCTCATATTTGCAAACTAAATTTTCTGTTTTCTCGTAATATGCAACGAAAACATCAAACCCAAACGACGCCATAAAAATGAATCCAATCGTAACCAAGAATACGAAGCAAATCCAATAAAACTTTAAAATCATCGCGCAGATATCGAAAAAACATCAAGAAATGCCGCTGGCAATGATAGCAAAAATCATGGCATTTACTCTATAGAGAGAGGATCAGATTGGCCTCTTTGCATAAGTCCTAAATCATCATACAGGCTAGACCTCCCCAACCTCACCTCCTAGATCTACTCATGTAATCGTTAATAATAAAGGAGAGATTATGAGTTTTAAGATAACGAAGGGTAATGTAGATGATAGGAAACCAGTGGAAGTATTAAACACTGTTAAATAAAGGGATAGAGCTTATAACGAATGTAAAGAAAGGGATGAAGAAAGTATTATTAGATGTAGGGAGGAAGTATCTCCTTAAGAAGATGTTTGTAATAGAAACTATATTTGATCAATTAAAGAATAAGTTAACTATAGATCATACAAGACATAGATCTGTTAGTAATTTTCTTCTTAATATTGTGAGGAGGCTGGTTGCTTATCAGTTCTTACCTAAGAAACCTTCTGTTGGGTTTGCAGAACTTAATAATCTAGCAGTAAAAAACGTTCTTATATGAAACTGAGGTTTAAGTAGGGCATCTTCCTCCGGCGATGGCCACCCATGGTGATTCTACCTCGGGTGGAATGGTGTGCCATTGGTGATAGATTTACAGAGATCAAACACATGATCACAGATAGGATCATGGTTGAAGCATGTTATTGTACGTAACACCTCATCTGTGCCCCATGCGTCTTCCATATTGGATCCTTTCGCGCAGATTACGATTTTCGTGATCCCGTATCTGAAATCCTACAAATTTATAAAATCCTGAATCCTTTGGCAAATCCGTGGAGAGTCCTGGTTAGCTGGGGTTAATCTGTGCACCACTGTTTTATGAAGCCGCGTATACATCCCGATCCTCCTGCGTCCTCGCGCAAACCTACAGCTTGTAAGAATTTCAATTCCTCAGGCTTTAGTGGCCAATCAGAGTTCCGGGCAATAGCCCCACACGTGACTTCAGCTGCCTGCGACAGTTTTCCATTGTATTCTCCTTCAGCCTCACCGCTTGTATCCAGGGCAACACATAAAAACATTTCATAACAAAATTGCGGAAAAATCGGAATGTAATTAGAAACATTTCGTGCTCCTCCAGCTATACCGATGATTTGGCGGATATATGGTTCCCTACCATCCACAAGATTAATCACAGGCGCCGCCTTGATTAGCAGATCTCTGAATCTATCGGTGTTGGACTGAAACATGTCACTAAGATTACTGATGCAGTGATCTGTGAATTCCAAAAAACGGTGCTGATGAAAGAGCTCGAATGCTTTTACTGATAGAGGATCATTCCCTATCCCTCCTAGGAGTTTTTGTTTGACTGGTTCAGTTGTGAGGAGAACGCCCCGCAAGTCTGGACGAAACGTTTCGTACTGCATCTGCACATTCCACGCATCAAGATAACTAGGGAAATCATGGTAATCTATCCCCTCCCTGCCGAATGCCATACAACTGCACATCGCATATATTATTAACCCAAGCTTTTTCACTGAATTATCCTCCCCAGGATTGCTTTATAATTTCAGGATATCAGGAATTACGGCAATATGTCGACGAATTTATTTTAAAGATTAGTTATGCGATGTTTAACGATAACAGGCCTGTCACAGTATTTTTACACAAAAACTTTACGTACGTTGATGTCATATTACCTGAAGAAGTCCAGGGAATCCGGGCTCCGGTATCTGAAATCCTGCACGTTTACAAGGTTCTGCGGCCTGGGCAAATTCGTGGAGAGTCCTGGTTAGCTGGGGTTAATCTGTGCACCATATGGTCCTGAATGTTCCAGCAGATCCGAACCCTCCCTCATCTTCACGGAGGTCCACAATCCTCACGAGCTCTCTTTCCTTCGCGGCTAACGGCCACAGGTCGGTTTCAACGATTCCGGAGCACATACTTTCACATGCCTGAGAAATTACACAGCCTTTTGTTCTCTCTGGAGGATATCCATCTGTATCTACCATTACACAAAACAGCATCTCAAAACAGAATTGTGAAGCCTGGGAATCGCGTAGGGCATTGTCATAAACATTTCTCGCCCCTCCCGCTAAATCAATAATCTTCCTTATCCATGGTTCACTACCATCCACAAGATTGATCACAGGAGCTGCCTTGAATAGCAGTTCCCTGAACCTATCAGCGTTGGCCTGAGACATGTTACCGAACCCACTGATACAGTGATCTGTAAATTCGAAAAAACGAAACTGATGAAAGAGTTCGAATGCTTTCAATGCAGGAGGATCATTACCTATCTCTCCCAGGAGTTTGTGCTTGAAAGGATCAGTCGTGAACTGAACACCCTCTGGAATAAAAAAATCATTGCTCCAATCCATGTGCACATTCCACGCATCAAGATAACTAGGGAAATCATGGTAATCTATCCCCTCCCTGCCGAATGCCATACAACTGCACATCGCATATATTATTAACCCAAGCTTGTTCACTGAATTATCCTCCCCAGGATCGCTTATAACTTTATGCTACCAAATACTCTCTCCAGCCGTCCATGAATTTCTGAGATCCCGAAATACCTTTAAGCAGAGCATCTTCCTCCAGCGAGGGCCACCCATGGTGACTATACCTCGGGTGGAACGGTGTACCATTGGTGATAGATTGACAGAAATCAAACATATGGTCACAAATGGGGTCATGATTGAAGCATGTTATTGTACGTAACTCCTCATCTGTGCCCCATGCGTCTTCCATATTGGATCCTTTCGCGCAGATTACGTTTTTTGTTATCGTGGTTCTGCTATCATAGTGTAAGCCATGACAGAACTCGTGGAACATGGATTGCTCAAGTGATTTGAGCTTAGTCCCAAGAGTTCTGTTTTTCTTGATATAGTAGTACTGCCTTGATGGAATTCCCACGCCCTCCGAATCGTACAGACTAAGATTAATCTTTACCGCGTAATCTTTAGGAGAAAATCCACTGCCATCTTCGTCGTAGTTAACAAGGTAGATCTTCTTTGTCCTGCCCGCCTTAGCAAGCAGTAACTTGAACATGGTATTGCCAACTACATTGGAACAAATGTGATCTAATGCCTTGTTAAAGATTTCCTTATGAGTAGGTAGATTGCTGAGGGTTTTTCTTCTGTGACTTACCAATGCTTTGTCGAGCTCAATGATTTCACTTAACCTCTCTCTTACGTCAGTATCTGGAATGGCATCGTAATCCACGATCTCTTCTGAACTGGTTAAATGTATTTCTCTTACGTTTTCTAGAAATAATTCTTTGTTAATGTTCATAATAATTCTCCTTTCTAAATAAAATTGTTTTTTTTGATTGTTAAAACAAGACTAGCGCACGCACATTTTCAGGATGTTGGGTGATCTTGTAATAAGGTAGCAGAACAGCCACCTGATATCAGCAGGCGACATATTCCGAAGGCTTGTCAAATATTTTTACGCCCATAATATTAAGTGCACCACTGTCGTTGGTATGGTCACAACTTCTGAGCTGATCAAGCAATTAGCGGCGTGAACTTCTCGATAGCTGTCGGAGTTGGTCTAACGTAC
>JAISBC010000049.1 GCA_031266385.1 Holosporales bacterium | reverse complement strand
TGGGAACGGTGTTTAGAAATGAGTAAATTACTTGCCAATCTTTCTCGGGTATGTGATACTTCATGAGTGGTATATGTTGTGTTTAGTCTAACATTAGCACATATATACCACAGTTCTTATTAAGTGTAAAATTCCCTAACAGGGCCTAGAATAGTTCTGGAGGCTCAGGCTTTGGCTCATATTATAGGAAGCCACAAAGAGATGGCAGGCATAATTGACAATATACAATAGCCCGAGTATAATTCGAGTCTCTTTATGTCTTCAACCAGGACAGATTAATGAACAAGTTAATACATCTCGCTGCCATTGCAGTGATGCCAGTAGTCACTCGAGCGATGGACAGCCAACCTCTATTTCTCCCCGAAATACCTGTCTCGGGTCTCACAGGAGGCTCCCCAATGTTAGACCAAGACCCAGCAGCGCCAGGTGAAGAACCATTTGAATCCTCACTGGTGGACTCAGATACAGAGCTTTCATTGGGATCGGGGCGCCCTAGTGCTGCGTGCTCGGACGATTCAGAAGCTGACGAAGAAGTACCAATTGACCCATTGTCTTTCTTTCCCCCAAGCAAAGGGGATGGTGACGTCATCTTCTCAACTATAGCAGATCACATCAAATTAGGACAAGATCGCTGTCTGGGAACCGACCTCTTTCAACCCGAAAATTACCTCGAAAATCCAAACGCTCATGCACGCAGAATCGTCTTCGAGTTCGGCCTTGATACCACTCAAGAACAAAGAAGTTTAGTCCTCTTCCCGGAGACGGTCAGGCATCGGGTCCTGCTGCACCCTGTCGGCGGTATTGCGCCAGAAAAACTTTGGAATTCTTCCTTAGTATTCAATTATCAACCCTCTGGCATGAATTCAATTACATTCAAGGATGAAAAAGGGGAGATTCACACTCTCAATCAGGACGAAGTATCACCTGAACTACACACGAGAGCAGGAAAACGTTTCCGAATCATGTTCAACAGTAATGGCCTAGAGGCAGTGAAAAACCACATCCTGGAATCCGAACTAAACCCCCGCTTGGTACACAAATTCCCAAAGACACCAGGGGCCATGTTCTATTTACCGAAATCCGCACCTAAAGCATCAATACCGGTATTCGTGTGCGCAAAGTACGAGGTGAGACCCGACGGCTCGATAGTAGAACACTTCCCCAAACAGGTAGTCCCCTCCAGAAACGTTACTCCCCTTCAGTTTGAGCTAGGATTGTCCGGATTCCCCCAAATAATGGTAAATCCTTCACTTATTTTTAATTGGCTGCGGCAACCTGCCAAAATGTCCGGCAGCACCTTAGCTGGGGACAGCCCAGACCTCCGCCATCGAAATAAGTATCACCTAGGACAAACCCCGTTCTGGTCGGCACAGGACAGTCACCCTCAGTACATACCCATCCCCGGCACTCCATACTCCATGAAACCAGGCCCAGGGACTGGGAATAAAAAGTTCTTTGATATTGAAATCGTCCCATCCCTCCCAGAGGACTAAACAACCCCCAAGAAACAATAGAAATATACTGCGGCTGGGGAACGGGGATGACCACCTCCCCTCAGCCGCCAACCCACCATATGTGCATATCTTATGCCGCGGGATCAACTCGCTGGACCGTTTACACTCACTCAATTGTGCTTGCCTTGACACAGAGATTAATTCATAATGATCGTCTGTGGTTGTCTCCTTCGTCTAGGGGTCTAGGACACCGCCCTCTCACGGCGGCAACACGGGTTCAAATCCCGTAGGAGATGCCAGGAAGTATAGCCTCGTTAATTTGAAGCAAAAAAAAGAGGGCGCCTAGCTCAGTTGGTAGAGCAACTGACTCTTAATCAGTGGGTCGCAGGTTCGAATCCTGCGGCGCCCACCAGGCAGGATAGGGTGAGAAAATTTCTGGGCAATTTCCGAGATCCCCACGCGAGATCCAATCTCATGTATCTGATTGATAAAAGCTTCATGATGATTTGTCTGATATAATCGGGAAGTAAGCGTTGTACCGGGGGAGCGATGAAGGTCAACATCAGGGCCATACTATTTCATAGGTGGGATCATCATCTGCGGAATAGTCGTGGCAAAAGACCCCCTCCCAAAACCCCTACAAGACGATCTATTACCAGGAAACACGGAGCACAGAAGCGGAGAGAATAGTAAAGGGGAAGGTTGAGTGGAGTAGGACAACGAATTAGGTAATTTACTCTCTATTACAGGCGGCGGGCTGGCGCTTTTAGCGCCACGCCCCAGAGCCCGCCGCCTAGTGTCCTACTAAATTTTCTGACTTAGACTATTTAGCTCGTTTACTAAATTTAAATCATAATGAGATATGATGATTATAGAAATATTGGGGAGGATATATTTTTATGAAAATATTTAATAAATTTGCTAACAAGAACGTTGGAAAACCAGGCCTCACAAGACGTTGGGGGGGGGGGGGGCTCCTCTTATCTACGGACTCCTCTACCTGGGGTTGACATGTGACTCTGGGGGAGCAACTACTCCGTATGTTTGGCCTTTGGTTTGTTTAAATTTTATTACCGATGTAGAGCCTTCTGCATTTAACCTCGGGAAGATGGATGCTGGGGCTGGGTTGCCCTCTCCTTTTGTGTTCAGCATGGTTGATACTACTCCTAATATTTTATTTATCCCTGATGGGGTGAGCTTGGATTTAAGTGTGCCTGAAGCTAGTTTTGGTGAGGTCTGGAGGGCGATGTCTGCCTGGCTTGGGGGAGGGGATGGACATCTGATCATCTCCTCCTCGCTCTCGAATGCACAATGGTTGTCGATTAATAGTTACCTGGCAGGATACTGGTATCAGGCGTTGCTCACTGACGTGACTGTTCGCACCAATCTTATAGGGGCTTTTCCACTGGTGAATGGTGCTTGGAAGTCTAAAATAGAAAATGCCCCTATCACATTGCCTGCGTCAGTTAAGGGGGATATTTCTCCCGATGGTATTAAGGCCGTATTCGATGTGCTTGGACAAATGGTCGAGGACCTCCATGCAAATCAAGCTCTTTTGCATTTATATCAAGATCACCTGAAGAAGGCCGCCTGGGCGGGGGCGGGATTATGCGCCGGCTGGGTATTATGGGCATTTTTACTCCCAGGGTTGAAGAAATCCTCCTCTTCAACGAAATTGTATAAGATGAAATAATTTCATTCTTTTTTGTCTGCTATAATCGGGACATAGTCGTTGTACCGGGGAATCGATGAAGGTCAACCTCAGGGCCATTCTATTCATAGTGGGGATCATCATCTGCGGAATAGCCGGGGCAATGTTGGGTCCGCTTTTTTTTGATATCCTACGTTGCGGCGGAAGGTGTAGCAGGGTCTTCATTCCCTCAGGTCTGATCTGCATTTTCGTCGGGGTATCGACGATCATTACCTATCGATTCGATACGAAAAGTTTTTCGATATCGAGAAGCGATACATTCCTCCTGGTCGTGACCTTATGGATAATCGTTTCAATTTTCGGGGCTCTTCCATTTTATTTTTATCATGGGACGGAATTGACATTTATTCAGTCTCTTTTCGAATCGGTCTCGGGAATCACGACGACTGGAGTGACCGTATATCCCGATGTCGAGTCATTACCTCGGGCGATTCATCTCTGGCGATTTATATTGCATTTTATTGGTGGAGTTGGAATCGTCGCGATTGGAATCGTCATACTGCCGGCGATGAGGGTTGGAGGTATGCAATTATTTTCCCTCGAAAACTCGGACAAAACTCAAAAAATTTTGCCGAGGGCCTCTCAAATAGCTGGATTATTCGTCGTCGTTTATTGCCTCATCGTATTATTCTTTGCCGTTCTTCTTAAATTGAGCGGGATGACGGCCTTCGACTCGCTCTGTCATAGTATCTCAGCGATCTCGACCGGAGGATTTTCGACGAAAACATCGGGGATCGTTTTCTTTAAGAATCCACAGATATTCCTTATCGTATCATTAGCCATGTTCGTCGGAGGAATCTCTTTCATAGAGATTATAAAGTGCTTTAAATTTGGATTCGGAGTATTTTTTAAGAATCAACAAACGTTATGTTATCTCAAGATAGTCTTGATATCGATCATCTTGCCGCTAGTTTTTGTATTCGTTACTGAGAAAGGGCGGGTCTCTATGTCGCATGTCTCGGGATATGTTTTGCGAGTTGTATCTTCCATTTCGACGACTGGATTTGATTCTGATGATGGCTCAATCGGCATGGCCCTCAAAGTTTTACTGTTCACACTGGCGATAATTGGGGGATGTTCCGGATCAACCTCAGGGGGAATTAAAATTTTCAGAATTCAGGTATTATTCAGGGTATTAAAACACCATATCGCCCAGACGATCAGTCCGTATGAAATTAAATCGTCGACGTATCAGGGGCAGAAAATTAGCGACAGCCTCGTGACGTCGGTTATATCTTTCTTCTCAGTCTTGGCGATGGTCTTCATCGTGAGCGTCGTTCTCGTTAGTTTAGGATCGGAGCTGGATGAGATAAAAAGCTGTAAGGCGGTCGTATCATGCCTCTTCAATCTCGGTTACGACATAAACATCGTCCAGATTCCTCCGATCGCCAAGATCATCCTCATAATCGATATGATCATTGGAAGGTTAGAGATCATCCCCATCTTCATAATATTCACCCACGGTTACTGGAAGAAATGATCTCTATCGTAACGCATTGGGAGGGGCCATTAATGAAGCAACTGTACCAGTATCCCACCATACCGGCAAAGGATCCTCAGATGGCGTATCCGCCGGATCTGGGATTACGGTTTTAGCCTTCGTCTTCCGTTCCTCGCGTTCTTCTTTTAGTTGTCTGAGATCATTCCATTCTTTCCCCAATCTGATAATACCCTGGGCTTCATCCAAATCACAGGCCTGATCTGCCCGGAGCAACTCTGATTTAAGCTTATATTCAGCTAAGCTGGTCTCCTGACCATTGGATCTACCGTAGGATCTATCTACCCGGATTCTGGGTTTCCGCAGTTTTCTAGGCATACTCCTTATTATTTGTTTCGTGAAACTCAGCCATGGATGTGAGAGCTGCTTGAATACATGTTGATAGGTTGACTTGAGATCGATAATTCTTTGCCTGCGCTCTCCCTGTGGATCTCCGAACACTCGTGCGAATATGTGGAGGCCACCAGTTATGACTTCTGGGAGGTACTCGCGTGCCCTGAACTGTCTGCCTTCTACAAACCACTCAGTTTCCAAGCATACGAAGCGGTAATTTGGTAATTCTCTGGCTATTTCTTGAGCCAATAAATTTTGTAGCACCAGTGGTGTGAAATAATATTTCGAGTACTCCACCTCTGCGATTAATGTTAGTGCTTTTTCATTAGTTACTATTTCGTCGATTCTACCTAGCAAACAAGGTGATGGATATATTTCCACCCTTACTACCGCATAGTTAAAACTGTTATCTGGCAAATTCGGGACGCGCCGCGGGTAATCAGGTGCTGCTGCTTGGGCTTGCAAGAAGGACATCATGGTCACTACAACTAAAGCAGTCCTAAACAAATAATCATGGATCATCCTTAAGATATTCATACTTTGATTGCAAATCGAAAAAGAAGCCATCTGTTATGCTCTGGCAAAAATCAGTTATGATATTTCTTCAGGATATTCATGACCGAAACAAAGCTGCAACATTTTTTTCATCCTTCGGATAAAATTATCAGTTACACCAGCAAAATGAAAGATAGATTGCATGGATGTCGCTATCCTAAGTAACTATAGTTGCACGTAATGAAGTGGAAATAAAGGTTTTTGGGGCGAGACCCTTACCACCACACATGTTTTAAAACCATCCACAGTTCATGTAAAAAATTAAAGCCAACAAATATACGGCTCAGCATTCTCAATCCTCGTTGGAATAGTGACTTTTTAGATCTTAGCTTTTTCTCCAGAGATTCCCAAAGAAACAGCCCAAAAC
>JAISBC010000012.1 GCA_031266385.1 Holosporales bacterium | reverse complement strand
AGGAAATTGATGCATATTTTCTTTGGGTATGCTAAAAAATGGACAGCGTTTTGATAGCAACGCAGCATTCGCGCAGTGACCCTTGCCCTTTTTTTCATTGACTCGATACACGGTATCTATTGAAGCTGGGGAAAATATATGAATAGTTCTATGAATTATGGGAAGGTTGGAAATAGGCGGGGTGTTAATGTGAGGCTTGAAGGTTGAAGTCGTTTCGTAGGTGTTATAATATATCCTTGATGAATTAGTGATTTCCGTTTTATGTCTGTAATTTGTTATCTGCTGTCTCCGGTTGGGTTTTGCTCCGGAGTGGCGAGGGCCGTCGATATGGCCAAACAGGTGCTGAAGTTTTGTGGGAATGTCTATATCACCGAAGATATCGTGCACAACAAGGCTCTTATGCGCGATATGTACGGGTTAGGCATCATAAAAGTTTCTGCCCTCGAAGAGGTTCCAGATGGAGCCTCCGTTATGTTTTCGGCTCATGGGACTACCCCTGAGGTCTTCGCTCGTTCCGAAGAAAAGGAGTTGACGATAATTGATGGAACGTGCCCTGTCGTTAAGGCGGTTCAGATCGCCGTCAAAGAGCAATCTAAGGCCGGGAAAAAGATTATAATCATCGGTAATCGAACGCATCCAGAAATTATCGCCTTAAAGGGATATGCTGGAGGTCCGAGCTCGACCTTCGTCGTTTATGATGAAGGAGATTGTGATTTGCTGCCCGATTTTAGCGGGGAAGAGGTTATGTATTTTACTCAGACTACCCTCGATGCACAGCACGTCGAGCGGATCATCAATCTCCTTAAAGAAAAAATTCCGAATATCAGCCGTGAATCCAGGAATAATACGTGTTATGCGACGCTCGATAGGCAGGCAGCCATCCGAAGTGTCTCAGAAGTCGTGGATTTCATAATCGTCCTCGGATCAACATATTCAGCCAATGCGAGGGCCCTGGAGGAAGCAGCCAAACACTCATCCGTGAAGAAAGTGGTGAGAATTGATTCGGAGCAGGAGCTGGATTTAGCGATGTTGTCGGATGTATCGAGTTTAGCGATCGCCACGGCTTCTTCGACCCCAAGATCTGTGGTCGATAATCTCGTGAGTTTTCTGGATCAGAATATGGAAATTGAAGTTCGGGAATTCGATCCTAGGTTAAATTCGGTACCGTAGTAAGAGGGCAAGGATTTAGACATGAGACAGTCCTGTAACCAGGAGATTGTGTATTGACACAATATTCCTTTCTATGATAGGATCAAGGCATGTAAGACTCATGGACGCCGGTTCGGATTCCGCGGAGATAGGAGCGGGTTGCTAGTTCTTGAAAGGTTGAGTTTGTGTTGTACGAGCCTTTCAAGTACGGATTGGTAAGCAGGTGGAGACAATGAAAAATGAGAATGAGTAAAGTAGGTGTTAGGAAAAGGCAGAGTGGGTGCCGAGTTTTCGGTGTGATGTCGTTTGCTGTCTTCGTAGTTGGGCAGTTAGTAAATGTTCAGGCTGCAAGGTATTCAGGAACTCACATCCTACCTGCAAGGGATGTGAAGGTAACGGTGGAACCGGCACCTCAAGGTAATATTCCAAGTTTTTTTTCTCCGAGTAGGGGAGAACATTCAACTCCCACTCACCTAATAGTTCAAGCAGTTCTTGATCAGTTAGATCAACAAATAACAAAGACAATTCACGATAGGGTCACACCGACAGAGTTCTTGGATCCCGAAAGAGGAGAGGCACAATTCGTAACCGGAGTGTTGACGGACAAGGCTGACCTAACGGGCGATACAGTTAAAAAAAGAATAGAAGAATCCTATCTAACATTATTGGCAGGCATCCGAGTTATAGAATGTGGTACAGATGAGTTAGACGGTCCATTCAACCCATGTCACGGCTTTGCAACCGCCAACTTTCGGAATTTGTATCCAATTCGTGGTCTATTCATGTCGCTAGCCCGTGCTCTTCGTCCGTTACCCATGGAGGTTCTCCCATTCGATCCCCAAGTCCCACTATTTGCTTCAGTCGAATCCCCAGATCTAGAGAGAACCCTAGCCCTAGCACATGTTCAGGCTCTACTATCATTACGAGCGGCACTAGAGGTCCCAGAGACGCTATCCAAGTCAGCTGCGAGTTATGACGCGGTGAGAAAGAGGGACGAACACTATCAAAAACTCAGAGATGACGTCGGCAAAATCCAAAGTCCCTTCATAGGATGGCATCCCAAAGTAATCACGGGCAACCCCTTAATCGATTCTGATTCGTTCAGCCAGGTAGAACCGCAAGAAGTATTGCGATCAGGGCTAGCGACCCCTCTCGCAGAGAGGTTTAGCACAGTTCCCGGAGGGAAAGTGCTTTGCCCAAATCCTGATTTCACTGGAGCCCCCGCACAGGAGTTTTCAGATCAATTTATACACCTGACATACAAAGCCCAGGCCCAACTCGATGTGAAGAAGGTTAGCAATCAATTCCATTCAAAATCAGCAGTACGGGACATAGTTGCCTTATTGAAGGAGATAGGGATAGAAAGAGTCCGTCATAGTCAGTTGTATCCATTCATTCGTTCATTAGCCATATATTTCCAGCTCCGGGCAGACAATATGGAAATGGCGAAGGACCTCCTATCGACCGTGCTTAGCGTTCAACCGATACTAGTCGACTCCAATAAACAGTGGGTTCTTCCTCATAACGGTACCAGCGTGCAATTTATCGAGGAAGCATATCAGGCAGGAGGAAGAGAAGAAGTCCTCCGCAGGGTCACAGACATGCCCAAGACCAGCGAAAGATTTGTTCCACGGTCAGGAACCGCACCAGCAGTTATAGAACAAACCCTCAAGCAAGCTATAATATATCACAAACAGGCCCAGAATGCCCTGGCGCTGTACCAAGGCTCCCTTTATAGCGAAAGCGACCCACTGGTAAAGGAACTCTTTGCCCCCACATCTTCCTTTGGGTTAGCTGAGGCCACACTTAAACAAAGTAGGGCCCAATTAGAGGCAGCGTTGGACCAACACACGAGATTAACGAGACCCAATTACAGCTCACCACAACTTGAAATCTACGGTCCTCAAACCCCATTCCCTCTCGGCGGTTCACTTGAAGATACTGTGGCTTTAGGAGTGGGTCATAGTTCCTACACAAGAGACCTTTTATCCGTAGCCACCCGACAAAAGATTCAAAGGGAAGCACCAACATCGCTGCAACAGGAGAAAGACCAAGCGGAGTCTGCCCTCTTGGCTCATAGAAGGAAGGCGAAGCAAAGAAGCTAGTCTAGAGAGGAGCCAATCCCCCCCCCCCCACACACACCAAAAAAAGGAGGGGGTTGGAATCAGTACCAATGGTCAGGGAGTTGGATTCTCATAGTGAGAGAGGTTGTGTGCGAGGAGGTTTAGAGTTAACTAGGAGGAGGTTCCTAGAGTGGTTTAATGATGGGGAACATATGTTGGTTCCGTCGGCGAATCTCGTCCCTATCGATGACCCGACCCTCCTCTTCGTAAACGCCGGGATGGTCCAGTTTAAGGATATCTTTACGGGGAGGAAGGCCGCTGAGTATGGTCGAGCCGTTTCGTCGCAGAAATGCGTCCGGGCCGGCGGTAAGCACAATGACCTCGATAACGTCGGATATACGGCCCGGCATCACACCTTTTTCGAGATGTTGGGCAATTTTTCGTTTGGGGATTATTTCAAGGATGAGGCGATTTCTCTAGCCTGGGAATTCTTGACGAAAGTCGCTGGGCTTCCTCCAGATCGGCTCCTAGTTACCGTCCATTCTTCCGATGAGGAGGCCGCCGAAATATGGAAGAAAGTCGCGGGATTTTGCGACTCTCGGATCATCCGGATTTCTACGAATGATAACTTTTGGAGTATGGGGGATGAAGGACCGTGTGGCCCATGCTCCGAAATCTTTTATGATCATGGGGATGGAATTCCGGGAGGGCCCCCCGGTTGCCCGGACGAAGAGGACGGCGATCGTTACGTCGAGATTTGGAATCTAGTTTTCATGCAGTTCAATCGATTGGCGGGCGGGGAGATGAATCCACTGCCCAGGCCCGCGATCGATACCGGTATGGGGCTCGAGCGTTTTTCAGCCGTTCTGCAGGGGGTTCACAGTAATTATGATATCGATCTGTTTCGGGATCTCATCAATGCTGCTAAATCCGTAACTAATCGGGATGATCCGGAAGCCGTCGTTCCTCACAAAGTCATCGCCGATCACATTCGGGCGATTGCTTTCCTGGTGGCCGATGGAGTTTTACCGTCCAACGAAGGCAGGGGATACGTCCTGAGGCGCATCATAAGGCGTGCCCTCAGGTATGGGCATTCTCTCGGTCTCTCTGAGCCGTTCCTCAATAAGCTCATTTCGGTCGTCGGGCAGCTTATGGGGGCCGCATATCCGGAGTTGCTCGATTCTGAAATGGTAGCGATCGGAGTCATCAAAAGCGAAGAAACTGGCTTTATTAACACCCTCGATAATGGGATGCAAATCCTGAAGTCGGAGCTAGATCGGATGGGCTCAGCCCGGGAATTTTCCGCTGAAGTTGCTTATCGACTGTATGATACCTATGGATTCCCGTTCGATATGACGAGGGATGTCTTGAGGGGGGCCGGCAAGGTCGTCGATGAAGCCGCTTTCGAAGCGATCGTTACTGACCGGAAAATGGCAACGAAGGGGACATTTGGAGGAGGCTTCGACGCCAAGGTTGCAGAAAAGGGTTGGTATGATATTGAGGCGGCCTTAACCAACGGAACTTCATTCTTGAGGGGGGCCAGATCTGTCAGTGCTAAGGTTCTGGCCATCGTTCAGGATGGCCGAATATCCGAATCCGTTTCGCCAGGCGATGAATTTTTTGTAGTAGTTTCTGAGACTCCATTTTATGCGGAGTCTGGTGGGCAGGCCGGAGATCGCGGGATACTGCATGGTCTGAATATCTCATCCGATACGATCGTCGAGATTTCTGACACTACCACAAAGATCGGGAAAATTATTGTTCACAAAGGAATCGTTTCGAGGGGAATTTTGGCGACTGGAGACGATGTCGAGATGGTCGTCGATTGGGGCAGAAGGCTCAGGACCTCTCGGAATCATACGGCGACTCATATTCTCCATGCGGCCCTTAGAAATGTTCTTGGAGACCACGTTCGGCAGAAAGGATCGTCAGTAACGGCCGATCGTTTGCGCTTCGATTTCATACATCACTCAATCATTAGTCCGAACCAACAGGTCGAGATCGAAGAAATAGTGAGGCGTGTCATCGACGAAGATTTCGATGTGAATACGGAGGAGCTATCGATCGAAGAAGCTAGAAAGACGGGGGCGATGGCTCTGTTCGGAGAGAGGTACCCCGAAATCGTCCGGGTCGTGACGATTCATGATCTCACGAAGAAATCAGTCTTTTCGAGGGAAATCTGCGGCGGGGAGCATGTTACAAAGACCTCACAGATCGGGTGTTTTAAGATCGTCGCGATATCGTCCGTTGGATCGGGGGTTAGAAGGATCGAGGCCGTAACGGGCCCTGGATTGTTCGAACATTTTGATCATCAATTATCGGAGCTTAGAATCCGATCAGAATCTCAAGCAACGATTATAAAAAAATACGAAAAGGAACTTGCCGAGCTGAGGACGTCGGACGCAGCCAGGGACGTCGAGATTCAAGAGGAGAGGGTAGGGGATATCGTTTTCCGCTGGTCCCTCATAAATAGTTCCGACAGAAAATTAGCCCTCAACATAATAGATCGAGAAAAGGTCTCGGGCGGTGAACGTGTTCTCATCGTCGGTCAAGGAGATGATCGAAATGAGAAACTCACTCTGACTCTATTTGTTTCAAAAGATTTGATCGAATTAGGAATTGATGCGAGAGAAATCATACGACAAGCCCTAGAGAAAGGAGAATTCCAGGGAGAGGGAAGGGTAGGGGGCCGCCCAGACCTAGCCCATCTCGGTGGTCTGTTATCGATCAATAGTTTCGATGAATTTGTGATGAATATTCGCATTATAATGAAATCTATTAGACTATCGCAAAAGTCTGAAACGCCGATCGAGCGTTAATAGAAAGGCTTCTTCAGAGAATTTGATTCTTTCAGGTGGGATTTGGCGAAGAACCGCCTACTTCCTCTTTTGCAGGAAAGGCAATTATCCCGATCTCAAAAAGATGCGCTATCGAAGTTCGGGTAGGTCAACAATACGGGAGAACGGGAATAAGTGCGGCAGTGATTCCCTATCCATGGCCTGAGGATATATCAGTTACTTTGAGCAACGCATACGTTTTATTCCTTGAATGCGTTGCAAACATGCCTCCTCCCCACCAGAGGAGGCAGATCCAGTCTTCCCAGGACTACTAAAGTTCCGCTGCCCTCCTCGGCCTCATTCGAATGACCTCTATGGCTACTCCGTGTTTATTGGGGCCGACTCCTAAGAAATCTGACACTCCCTCAGGAGGAAGATAGACGAAGTCTAAGTTGGTGTCTGAGAAGGCTCCAGATTCAAGGTACACCCTGGAGTTCGGATGGAACACAACTCTGCGCATCTCGGAATTTCCCCGAAAACCGTTAACCTGAACGGAAGTTAGTGACGCTGGAAATGTCACCTCCGGAAGATGGGTAAAGGAAAAAGCTCCCAGTTCTATCGTCTCCAGCTGGCTCGGTTCCTGAAATTCAAGGGACGACAGGCTACAGCAATTCGCAAACGCTTTTTTACCTATCAATTTAACGGATGAAGGAATCGTTATGCTCGAAAGATATGTATTCCGTTGAAATGCATAACTGGGAATTGACTGAATAACAGACCCGAGATCAAGCGTCCTTAGCCCAGAATCCGCGAAGGATGATTCTCCGAATTCATAAATACTCGCCTCATCACTTATGATCAAATTCTCAAGATGCGGGGATTTCTTAAATGCATTTTGACCTATCGAGTGGATACTCGTGTCGATTATTAAAGTTTTTGCTCCGGTCCTTCTTACCAGATCTCCGGTCATCATGCTATCATCTCCAGGATGCATCCTGACCGTATCCGGGAATTCTCGTTCCATAGCCAGCAGGTATCCCCAACCTGAACAGTATTTTCTCATTGCGGATTCAGTTCCGAAACAAGCTCGAGAGAATTCCTCTATACCCGGCGGAAGCACTATCCCTGAATGGACACCACTGAAGGCGTCGGCTTCGATTCGTCGCGTGCTCCTGGGTAGATAGAGTCTCCACAGATCGTTACAATCCCTAAAACAGCCCTGTTCAATTATTTCTACCCCGTGCGGTATCTCCATAAACTGTATCCCAGATTTTGCAAACAATTCCTTTGGAAAAGTATGTAATTCAACCCCGGTATCGAATGTGAATTCCCGCAGATTTCGGCAATTTTTAAAACATTTTTCTCCTAAAAATGATACGCTCCATGGAAGATTGAAAGCTCGTAGACCAGACCCAGTAAAAGCTCCTTTTTCTATACTCCTTAAAAATGATCCACTTGGAAAAGAGGCTTCTTTCAATGTCGTACATTTGTAGAAGCAATTTTCTCCGATGGAAAATAGTCGTGACGGGAAAGCGACCTTAGTCAATGCAGTCCCGATGAAAGCTTTTTCATGGATTCGAAGACGTAGGTTTCCATTCTCAAAATATAATTCCGATAGATGGCAGCAATCAGCGAATGCGCTTGCCCCAACAGTTCTAACCGTTTGAGGAATCGTCAATTGAATGACCTTTCCAACTCTGAAGGCTCCGTCACTAATCAGCCCTAGACTATTGGAGTGCGCCCAATCGACTAGCACCAAATCGCAACCTAGGAAGCAGTTTTGCCCTACTTCCTCTACGCTCGCTGGTAATATGCATCGTCGCAAGTGATGATCACCGGAAAAAGTTCCATTTGGCAATTTGCTAATTTGACATTCGGTTGGAAAATCAACAAATTCCAGAGAAGTACATGATGAAAAACAGCCATCTCCAAGCTGGGACAGGCTCTGTGGTGCACTGAATGACTCAAGAGCAGATGCCATAAATACTCGATCTCCGAGAGTATTGAGTATTCCGTCTGGACTAATCGACACATTCCAGAGGCCAGTACACCCGCAGAAACATTCGGAACCCAGAGCTTGAACGGATGGTGGAATTGAGATAAAGCCGATCCGTGCACTCATGAAGGCTCCGGCTCCAATTTTCCGACATCGACTCCCAGGCTCAAAGGTCACTAATTCCAAGCGCTCATTGAAAGCCAAAGAAGTAGAACCAAGTCTTTCCAATGAGGCTGGTAAGTGAATGCTTACTATCTTTGTCGCGGATAAGGCTCCCTTTTTCAGACGCTCAAAGCTACTGTTCGGTTCGAAAACAGCCTCGAGGAGATCAGCCTGATAATTTGAGTATAGGACTTTGATCTGGCTTGGAATCCACAACCTTCTCACGTCTGATCGTGCCGATTCGCCACGCATAAATCTTAACCCGCCATCGCTAACCGTTGTTCTTCTGAGAAAGCCTTCACCCGATTCTCGTGCACATATTCCTAGAGTCGTCCCAAATAGAGCCAAAATTGTGGCTATTCGCAAAAAATTCCTGATCATAAAAAGACATCTGAAAATAATCCTCCCCATCCAAAATGTTATCTAAAACCCTTTCTGGATTGCTATTTTTTTTAGGTATTTTTTCGGGAGAAAATGAGAAAAATAATCTCAAAATCAAAATTTCAGATGCTCTAACTTTTTTGAGATGACTATGTGATCAGCAAGGAGTAGAATATGCCTTCCCCTTTACTACTCTCTCCGATTCTGTGCTCCGTGTCTCCTAGTAATGGATCTGATTGTGGGAGTTTTGGAGGGGGTCTAATGGCGCCATCCTTCAGGGCAAACTTCAAGAGTCATGGCTACTACTTACCTTTATGATTAGGCATGGTGTATGGCGACAAATTCAGGCCATAAGAGCCACTACCATATCCGGCAGCTATATTGCATTGCCTACCAATCGATGTTCTATTCAGGTGAACGTCATCCACACCAGGATCTGCTCTTCTCCTTCCAGTAGGCACCAGGCCTAGATGCCGAGACTTCATTAGAGCTCTTTCGAATCTAGACAAATAACATAAAAAGGTGTAGAAATATCCCAATTGGGTAAACAGAGAAAACATTGTGAACTATGATGAAGTACGAACAGATAAAAGATCTATCAGAAGAACAATTCAGAAGATTAACCGGTATAAAGATAGAAACATTTAATAGGATGATAGAAATATTAAAAGATGCAAATAA
>JAISBC010000064.1 GCA_031266385.1 Holosporales bacterium | reverse complement strand
CTACAGTGCCACCACAACCATCTTCGGTTGGACATCCAGGTTACCCGTATATCACCCAGCCGGGGCAACCAGGAGTATTAGTAACGCCGTCGCCAGGTTACAACGGAGCACCATCCAACCAGCACATAATAGGTGGCGAGAAAAAAGTTATTGCTGCAGACGGGCAAGAATGGGGAGTCCAGGTACTTCCAAACAACAAACACCCAGTTCCACAGGGACAAGCCAATCCGACAGGTCAGGTATCATATCCTTATAATTCGCCTCCTCCAAACGTTTCGGGCCTAACTTGGAATACTCGTACTGGACAATGGATGCATTAAATGTGATCTGATGCATCAAAAAATTATCCCCACTGACGATATGAATTACGTGTAAAATCCACGATAATTTATCTGATTCGTTGGGATCTGATGCAAGATAATGAGTTCCTGAGGTACTATCGAGATGAACTTTTGTTCCTTCGAAAGAAGGGGGGATCGTTCGCCCTAAAACATCCTGAGATCGCCGATAAACTCGACATTAAGGCCGGAGAGTCGACTGATCCTCACACCGAAAGAATCATCGAATCCGTCGCCTTTATGGCCGCAAAATTGAATCAAAAGATCGATGATAATTCTCAGGATATCGCATTCTACTTGCTGTCCGCCTTGTACCCGAATCTCATATCTACCTTCCCGCCCTGTGGGATCGTGCAGTTCGTCTCTGGGGCTGGACCCGCCAATGCAGACGTGGTCCGTATCCCCAAGAATACTAAGATTATCGCCGATTCTCGGGAGGGGGTTAGCTGCGCATTCAAGACGGTATACCCCATCAGTCTCTATCCCATCAGAATGTCCGAAATCTCCTTGATTCAGAGGGCGAGGAGGCTCAGTGGCTCCAGCGGTCGATGCATCTCTATAACGATGACTTCCTTGTCGGTACCGTTCGAAAACATGAAAATCCAAGACCTTTTGTTCTGTATTAATTCCGATATCCTGGAGGACTCTCTGCTTCTCTATGAAGCGATTTTTTCGAATCCATTCGGGAATTTTACCATGAAAATCGTGGACAGAGAGATCGAGATTCCCAGAGATTCCGTGATTCAATGCGGATTTGGTGATGATGAGATGATGTGTCCCATTCCTAAATATTCTACCAATTGTCTTCAACTTTTTCAAGAAATGCTGCATTTTCCAAGAAAATTTATGTTCTTTAGAATCGTAAATATTCAGGATTTAATTTCAAAAACTCTTTTAACGAATATCGATTCTATTTCATTGCTTATCGATGTAGACCAAAGAGATGACAGATTTTCAGATACCCTAAAAAAAATATCGATTATGATCAACGCGACACCGATCGTAAATCTATTTCAGGTTACCTCGGATCCATTTAGATTCGATGGCCTGAAAAATAAATATCTGTTGATGGCGGATCAAAGCCGAGATTCTTCATTGGAGATTCAATTTATTTCGAGTGTCCAGATGCTGGATTCCAGGACGAATGAGTCATTCGTAGTACCTCCATATTTTTCACTGGCCTCTGACGCTGAAAATGATGCATCTCATGATATTTACTGGACGTATAACACGGAGTCAGCCGAGACTCGGGGCCTCGATGGTACCGATACATATCTATCTTTCGTCGATACGAATATGAATCCAAAGGCTGTGTATGATATGGTCGTCTATGCTCAAGTTTTGTGCACGAATCGTTTTGAGACGCGGGATATTCCGTCTCAAATTTCGATGCAGACTGAAAATATTGAAACCGGAGGCTATTCGGCCAAATTGCTACACAAAATGACGAAGCCAGTCGAAATGACAGCCGGAAGGAGCACGTTGTGGACGCTGATTTCGCAATTGGCGACGACTCATATAACGATAGCGAGCTGCGAAAATCTTATGACAAATATTTCGAAATTAACGGAAATTCTGGCCTGCGATAAGAAAATCCAGACAAATGAGCTACTTAGCCAAATTACTTCGATCGGAGTGAACGAAGTAGTCAGGAGAATCGGGAAAGAGGCCTGGCGCGGATTTGTCAGCGGCCTCGAAATTAAGGTATATACCAGGGATCATCCCAGTTCCTGCCACACATTTCTCTTCTGTAATATTTTGAATCGCTACCTGTCATCGATTATCTCGCTAAATTCTTTTACCGAACTTCATATGCTGTCAGGTGGTAACGATAAAGAACTCGCCTCATGGTTACCCATCTCCGGAGATAGAAGCCTGATTTGAGATTTTATATTATACTCGCACCACTTCACAAACGCTTGAAATCAGTCCCGATTGCAGCTTTTCCTCCTTTATTCAAGATCAGAAGACCTTGTACTACTAAGAATCTTCTTTATCCCTAGATATCCGCTATTACTTTTATTCTAGATGTTCTATTTTTCGGAGGCCATTACCACTCTTCGTGTGGCAACATATGGATCTTTAGATGCCTTTTCTAGTTCGTCCATAATGTATAGTATACTCGATCTTTTTGCGACCAAATCGGCTCCGTATATTGTATAATACAACTTGTTCCTTGTATTTCTTCTATATATAAACAGTGAAATGGCGGCGATTGGATCGATCTGAGTCTGGAAGACCTTTCCGGTAGCTCCCCTGAGGCTGGATGGTCCGAAAACGGGAAGGACTATATATGGCCCCGGTCCTGCTCCCCATTTTTTCAGGGTATCACCGAGTGAAGTATTTCTGGATCCTAGGCCGATTTTAGAGGCAACATCGAAGGCCCCAAAGAATCCGAATATGGTATTAACAAGAAATCCAAAGACCGTTTTGACGATATTTTCGGCGTCTCCTTGTAGAATAAAATTTACGACCCTGACTGGAGCAAAAAAATTGAACGTGAAATTTTGGATTCCGGTTCGTATGAAACCAGGCAAAATAGTTCTATAAACTACGGCGACGGGCCTAATGAAAACCTTATCGAGGGCACCGTTGATCTTAAACATCAGGCGATTATAGGGCTCGAGCGGGTCGTATGCCCAATCCAGCTCATCCTCAGTAATTAGAGATCCTTCCAACTCTTCATCATCGATCTCTTCTGCGAGACCGGATTGACCCGGACAGAGGCACAACAATGCCACAACGAATGCAAACCTCAAAGCTGCCCTGTTCACTTTTTTTTAACGAACCATGGATAATAGTACAACAGATCACTCGCATCAGGAAAAAAATTGGCGATGATCCAAAAAAATCCGCACATAAATGGTTTCATTAGGATTACGGTTCCGCGAATGGTTCTTTTTAGCTTGTAATACTCTTTTTGTAAATTTAAAGGATTATAAACTTTAATACGATACCATTACCGTAGAAATATTAGGGGGATTAGATTTTATGAGAGTTTCCAATAGAGCTGTTGCATAAGCCTTGTGGTGCTCATGTTTAGGACTTTAGCCCACAATTGGATCATATCCCAGAAAAATTTTCCTCATATAAAGACCGTACAGAAAGATTTGGGGGTGTCCGAATGTTAGTTTGATCCCCCTAAACTGTGCGTGCGATTTTAGGAATACTTATGCAACTGGTCTACTATTACGTGACACGTTCTGGAGGAATTACAGCAGATTGTTGTAAAGCCGTTTAAATGTTGCAATATTACGATTGCCTGTACACTTCCTTGTGCAACGATATCTCCGGCATCTCAACAGTTATCTGCATACTCCTTACTCATCGTATACATATAGCACGGAAAATGGTTTCCTTGGATCATTGAGATTTCTTTTCTTTCATTACTATCTACGAAATAGATACCGTTGTTTACGAAGTATTCGCTTTTAAGCTTGTTACAAACCATTATAACAGGCAATGTATCAGTAATTGCAGAGCTCATTTATCTTTGGCTGA
>JAISBC010000044.1 GCA_031266385.1 Holosporales bacterium | reverse complement strand
TGTCTGAAACGTTGACGATACTACCTGATGAAATGCTCACGATTTATGTCTCTGGCCAAACAACTTTAGGAGCATTTTATAAGTTTTCTTCGCATAAGCAAGACATGGGGGGTGCTAAGCACTATATTCTCACCACCCTACATGTTTAATTTGTATTGAAAATACACAGCCTGCGTCGTTTGCACTTATCGTTTTTCACAGCGAACCTATCGAATAATGGCCACGTTGTCGTACCATTTTGCATCTTTTTCAACAGGACAACTGAGAGAAACAGCCTTCAAACGCTTGTATTTGCCGTAAAAATTAAACATGTGGGGTGGTAAGGAATATATAAGAAGTCTATTGAATATGAAGCGATTAAGCGCTACAATAAGGTCCACTCTCGTGAAGCGGGGTAGAGCAGCTTGGTAGCTCGTCAGGCTCATAACCTGAAGGTCGTTGGTTCAAATCCAGCCCCCGCAACCATCTTTACATTCGGGTAATCAAAACGATGGCGTTTCGATTCGCTAGGCGGCGGCGGATATCGAGGCATCCAGTTCAGCTTCGTCGATCTTTCGATGATCGTTCCCTAATCAACAAGCTGACTTACTCACCAGAAAAATTTACTTTCGTTAGGGCGGTCGATGTTGCTCTCGCCATCCAGAACGTATCGATTTCTGAGGTGAGGGATTTCAGTAATATCGGAGTCGAAATAAAAAGCAAAATTAACTTTAGTTCCAAATTCACGGATATCAATGTCATCGAAGGATTAAAAGATAATTACATCGAGCTATTCACGAACCTTTACGGTATCGCCGGGATCGATGGAACCTTACCACAATGCTACGTCGAAAAATTTGTTACTCACAACAGGACGTCACGCCAGTCCGTCGTCGACTTCTTCGATATTTTTAACAATAAGATCCTGCTCCTTAGATACCAATACATGAAGAAATATGACCTAACCTGTATTTCATTGCCACTCAAAAAGTCGATTTTCGGAAACATAATGTTTAGCCTGTCTGGGTTTGGGGATCACGAAAACTATGCCGATAAACTAATCGAGAGATCCGTCATTCCAGAACAGTTCAAAATCTCGTGTCATAATTTGCTGTGGAAACATACGAGATCCAGCGATGGATTAAGAGCCATTCTATCCAGCTTCTTCAACGTTCCCGTGAAAATTGAGCAATTCGTCGGTGAATTCGATGAGGTCGATAAAAAATCCCAGAGTGCGCTGGGTACCGATAAAAACAGATTCAACAAATTGGGGATGGATTTGATATTGGGAAATAAGACGTGGAATACGATGAAGGGGATCAGGGTGTTAGTCGGGCCACTGTCATTCGAGAAATATCTCAAATTTCTACCAAAAAATCATTCAATGGATCAAAAAAATTCTCCCCTTCAGAAAATGAAGGAGATCATTAAAATGTACGTTCCCTACGATATTAAGGTAGTGATCGGTTTTTATCTGGATGACTGCTTCGTGAAGGCGACGTTGCTCAATGGGGCAAGTCGGCTTAATAGGGATACCTTCATAATCGGTAAGCACGATTCGAGGGATGTCTCAATTTCTGAGGAGGTGTAGTGTGGTGGTTGAAATATCACAGATGGACATATTTGGAAATGGCCATAGATTAAATGAAGAAAAGGAGAAGAAACCGACGTCTCCTCAGTCTCCATCGAAGGGCTACCGAGAAGTCTCACTGGAGGATGGTCTCCTGGAGAGCTCGGCAGCAACCGACGCCGTCTTGATTCATCGTATTCTGCAGAGGAAGCTAATTTATAGCGGCCTCACGACGGATAAGCAAAAATTGGCGTTTCTAAGGGTCTTCGAGAATGAGATGCGAATCAAAGGTGGGAAACAAAACCCCATCACATCGACCCGCTATTCACTCTTAGCTTTAGTTAGGACGCGCTGACCTACTCCCACCCCTACCTACTCTGGGTGAAGTGGAATCTCCTATTGCTGTGGTCCTTGCTGCCCGGCGACCTTCCCGAGCATCTGCGGCGGGCGCCCTCAGGGGTGGGGTCTGTGCTGACCTGCGACCGGCCCTATCAGCTGGGGCGGTATCACTTCTTGGTGGGGGGGGTGGAGATGAACTACCCAACCCCGTGCCGGCTCCATGTGGAACTGGACGGGGTTCTAAGCGCTCTCTCCATTCGGCTGTAAGTCTGTTTAATTTTGCCACTGCTAAGAGCCCTTCGTTGTGGGCTGTATTGGGGATTCTGTAGTCTATGCTCATATTGTTCTGAAGACGGAAGGCTGCTGCTGTGTTCACTTGCCATGCCCATTCTATTATGCTTGCGATGTGCAACCCTTGAGTTATTACTTCTAAATGCGCCCAATGGCCGCTTACTTCGCTGAGGAGTTGGCAAGTGGCTGCGAACTGTTCGCTGTGGTATTGCGCCCTTTCCCTTGCTTCCGCTTCTGTGAATTGTTGTCTAGATTCTGGCAATTGGTAGCATGGTGATGTTCTGGCGTCAAACGGTGCGTTCAGGTCTAGACTGGTCCTTTGTAGCGTGCTTTCATAGTTAGTACCGTACACTGTGCTGAACGGGATGATCGGAGCTCCTAACAGTATGCTGTGCGTGATTATCCTGCTGGCCACGCTTGTGATTATCTTGGTCTTCGGACTTTTCATGTTCTTATCCGTAAAAGAATTAAGCCGGTTAGGGATTGTATTATATTTCCTCAATAATTGAAACCTTTTTCGACATTTAATCGAATCGTATATAAGATGGATAGCGAGCATAGGATGGGCTTCATGAAATGACCATTCTCCCTCCAAGGTTTTCCGAGATTGCTCCCTGGATTATTGTCTCCTGGAGAGCTTGTCAGAGGAATCTGATATATAGCGGTCTATTGAAGGCCAATCACAGTGTCTCATTTCACATGGTCTTAGAGAATGAGATGCGAATCAAAGGTGGGAAACAAAACCCCACCTCATCGACCCTCTATTCTCTTTCTCGAATGATTTACCCTGGGTTACGATTCGTAGTCCTTCACCCTCCAGCATCTGGTTTTGCGCTGGGCTGGGGGGTTTAGCCGAGATTACTCTGTTCCGTCTTGTCTCTCTATTGCCATATGTTCTGGAGCCCCCGGACATATGTCGAGGATATGATATAGCCTGTTTGTTGTTTCTGCCGCCGTTTGCTCCAACTGCTGGAAGAATTCGTCGTCTATCGATCCGCCTTCTGCTAGAACTTTTTTCGCTTGGGAAAACCCTTTCAATATTTGAAACATTTGGTTCCTCAGTCCCTCGAGTGCTTCATATTGGGGTTTAAATCCGGATTTTAATAGTTGCCCGTATGTGGTAAGAAACTGTTGATGTAGTTCTCCTATTTTGTTCAGAGCTACTGCTATTGTTTCGTTGGTATATGGAACTAATGGGGCATCAAATGCTTCGAAGTGCCAAGGAAATATGTCGTGCTCCCTGCATTCTGTTTCTAATGAAGTTGTCACTCCATTAACAGTTATTTGAGTAGAGGTTATGTCGTTGGCTTTGCATACGAATGGTACTATTAGCGGGTAGTTGTCACGGGTTAATTGCACAGCTTGAGTGTTGTAATGGAAAGCCAAAATAATTCCGGTTATAGCGATTGCTCTAACTGGGAGGCTTACCAATTTGGTTACAAAAGTACTTTGTGAATTTTTCATTTCAACGTCACATAATCGATCCAATTCGATCATCGATTGTATTTGATTCTTTTGTTGAAATCAATGTTTTTTTATACTGCATGCAATAGATTCGGATACTTTGTATTAAGTTTTTGCACTTCCTGCCATCTAATCTGTTTATACTCTAATGAATTTGATTATAATTGTAGTGATGACGGGTTCTATGTTCTTCATTATGGAACGGATTACCATCTCATAGTCCTTTCTACTGACAATTCGTCGCTTCCGCTGAACTAAACTAGTTGACAAAGCTGAGGGATTATAAAATCATCATTCATCTGTAAAGGGCTACCGAGATTTCTCACTGGATTATTGTCTCCTGGAGAGCTTATCAGAGGAATCTGATATATAGCGGTCTATTGAAGGGAAATCACAGTGTCTCATTTCTCATGGTCGTCGAGAATGAGATGCGAATCAAAGGTGGGAAACAGAATCCCATCACATCGACCCGCTATTCACTCTTAGCTTTTGTTAGGACGCGCTAAACTACTCCCACCCCTACCTACTCTGGGTGAAGTGGAATCTCCTGTTGCTGTGGTCCTTGCTGCCCGGCGACCGTCCCGAGCGTCGGGGGCGGGATCGCTGCTTGGGGGGGGGGGAGTTGACTTACTCGCTCCCTTTCCTACTCCGGGAGGAGCTGCAAGTAGCTCTCTAAGACCGCATGGGATGCTCCTATTATGAGGGTTCCTTCTTTCATTGCTTCTATACCTTCTAAGTATGCTACGTTGGCTCTCTTGTAGTCTACTGTTAAACCCTGTGTCAGGCTTTTCACTGCATTGTATTGCTCGGTCATTGCCCAGCTGACCTTTTCTGCGAGGGATAATAATCGGGGTATTAATACTTCGGACGGACAGGCTTGTATCAATGCCCGGAGGATGGTAAGAAGGTCTCCTTGCCACTCATTGAATTCTTGATGCCTTCTTGATGCTTCGTCTTTATCGAATGGTTGTCTAACTTCTTCTGTGTAGTAGTATCGGGATGTGGTTACGTCATACAGTGCCTGCGGTTCTTGGCTTTCCTGTTGAAGGGTAGTACCCTGCACTTTGCTGACCATGAGGTGCTGGGCTCCTAACAGTATACTGGCCGCTATTAACGGGCTGGCCAATCTGTTTATTATGTTCGCTGCTGACTTATTCATCGGTGTTGTGTGCCTTATAGAATTAATCCGGTTGTCAATTATAGTCTATAATCTCTATAAATGAAACCACTTGTTTTTTTTAATGTGTACAGGATTCGGATTTAATTGATTCCTACTTGATGCCTATGCTTGTGTGTGATGGTAGTGGGGAGACCTTTTTCATGTTACTAATGATGGTTTGTTTTCACTGTGGTTCGAATTCTGTTATTATTACTGACTTCCGGGATTGTATGCATTGTTTGCCTGTGTTGGATCAGTATGCTGCGTTTGGTGCTCTTACCTTGTCAATTACTGCGGCGAGACGGGGTGTCTTGAATTAATTTTAATTGTCTTCGGCCCTGATAATTGAACAATGGTCGGATATCCACAACCACCACAATCAGTCTCTTCCTTCGTCGATCCTGTTCTCGAATGCTCATGTACCCCTAAGTACACTCCGCTTCTGTGCTCCGTGTCTCCTAGTAATAGATCAGATTGTGGGGGTTTTGGAGGGGGGCTAATGAATCTAGTGGTCTGAGTGGTATCGACCCTCTTAATTTGAAACTCAGGGTCATTAATTGTTGCGGTATGTAAATACACTTCTATAAAATCTCTTGGCGAAGGGCGCTTTCCCGTAGTACCCTTCCATTATATGGGAGCCCTGGTATTTCTGATTGATTTTATGATTGTCGCGCTGCGTGGTTTTCTGTTCTCTTTTTTGTTGGCGTTATGTGGGTGTGAGGAGCGGAAGGATGATTCAGTCATCACTTTCGGGACCAGCGCCGATTACAGACCCTTCGAATATTATGAAGACGGTAAATTGACTGGATTCGAGATAGATCTCGCCAATGCGATCGCCAACAAGCTCGGGAAAACGGCCAATTTTGAGGACATGCCATTTTCGTCACTACTCGCCGGGTTGGAGAACGGAACGATCGATGCCGTGGCCTCATCTCTGGTCCCCACCGAAGAGCGCCGAAGAAATTATGATTTCACGGTCGAATATTATGGATCCGTCATAGCCTTTATTCATGGACGGGACAATGATCGTATGAGTACCGATGATTTATCCGGGGTAAAAATCGCGTGCCAGTTGGGATCCGTCCCCGAGGCCTGGATGAAGAAAAACAGACCGAAGGCCGAGATAGTTACAATCGACAATGTTGCTCAATCCGTCGAGCTCATCAGGGCCGGACGAGTCGATGGAATTCTGGTCGACGGAATAATCGCCTCGACGATTTGCCGGGACAACCCTGACCTCAAATATACGGTCGTCGACAGTCCAGCAGAAAGCGCGGATAATGGATTTGCTATGGCCGTAAAGAAGGGATCCACTCTCAGGGAATTACTCGATAATGCGATCCAGCAATTGGATGATAGCGGAGAATTACGGGCCATCAAAGAAAAGTGGAATCTAGTTAGTGAATAGAATTACCGCCGACTTTTTATACATCGGATCTGGGATCGTCCTGACCCTAGAGCTCCTCGTCGGGAGCGTTTTGATCGGGTTAGTAGGCGGCGTATTATTCGCCGTCGCTAGGCGCTGTAACACGGTCTGCAAGGCCTTGATTAACGGAATCGTCTCGGTGGTGAGGGGAACCCCCGTCATCCTGCAGCTGAGTATTATTTACTTTACGATTCCTCAGGTGTTCGGATGCAAACTGGGGATCATCCCGACGGGGGTTATCGCCTTCGGAATCAACAGCTCGGCATACGTCGCCGAGATCCTAAGGGCGGGGATTGAGAATCTCCCGAAGGGGCAGTTTGAGGTATCCCGTGCTCTCGGGATTCCTCGGTTTCATATGTGGAAGGACATAATTTTACCGCAGGTATTAATGAACATACTTCCAGCCCTCATCAACGAAACCGTGACCTTGCTGAAGGAGACGGCATTGATCGCGACCGTGGGTGGAATGGATATCATGCGGCGGTCGCAGGTAATAGCCGCCGAACAATATGAATATTTTATACCATTATGTATCGCGGCTTTCATATATTATGCCCTCGTATTATTGATAGAATTTATCGGTAGGAAAGTGGAAGGACTGAAACGGTATGCTGAAAATTTGTGATATCTGCAAATCATTTAACGGCATCGAGGTCCTGAATAATGTCAGCCTGGACATCGAGGAGTCAAGCATCCTCGGGTTGGCCGGATCTTCTGGGAGCGGGAAATCCACGCTATTGCGTTGCATTCAGGGGTTGGAAATACCAGATCACGGGACCATCAATTACGATCGCAAAATCGGATTTATGTTTCAGGATTTTAATCTATTTCCACATATGACGGTATTACAAAATTTGGTGTATGCCCCGTCTTTAAGAGCTACGGCCGATGAAAAAAAACGATATATCGATAAGGCTCGGGATATGCTCAAGGATCTGGGAATCGCCGGGAAGGAATCGACATATCCAGGGACCTTATCGGGAGGACAAAAACAGAGGGTAGCTCTGGCGAGGAGTTTAATGATCGATCCAGAGGTTTTGCTGTGCGACGAACCGACGTCTGGCCTCGACGTGGCAACGATCGAAGATGTCGTCGGACTTCTAAGGAAGGTCAACGGACTCGGGGTCACGATCGTCGTCGCCTCCCATGACCTCGAGTTCCTGGCACAGATTTGCGGGAGAATTGTCCTACTGAGGCAGGGCAAAATTTTACTGGACATCGATCCACGAGATAACCCGATCGCCATAGAAAATCTGAAGAATTCTTACACCTGAACGTTTCAGGAAGCTTTAAGTTTCATTATTCAGATTATTCACTTTTTCAGGGATATCATTAGCCTTCTTCTCAAGCATTAGACCTCTTCCGAATCTAATATCCCTACCTCATAATTATGAGAGTTTTCAGCCAAAGATAGATGAAATATCATCACTCAACTTGATCCAGCCATCATATTCAGCAACAATGCACCACAGCTTGATCATTCGTTCTAACATGTGTTCTGAGTGGCTGA
>JAISBC010000063.1 GCA_031266385.1 Holosporales bacterium | reverse complement strand
ATATGCACAGTTTCAGTTAATTAAAGAGATTTTTGATGTTGGTAATCGCGGAAATAGGAACAAACATTCAGTGCAAGTCCTTGTAAGTGCCGTATTTTATGTCATAAAAACTGGTTGCCAAAGTGGGAAATTATGCCTAAAAGATGGAGACTAGAACGAACGTTCGGATGGTTTACTGGATACAGGAGATTGGCTAAGGATTTTGAGGAGAGTATCGAATCTACCAGAAATATATTGATGATTGCTCATTCGATGGTGTTAATCAAGAGGTTGGCAAAATGATCTTGGGCACCAGGATTTTAATTGCTTATATGACATTTTCTTCATGCAGACAGGTTCTTAGTATCTCATTGATGCTCGATTTTTGTTTCGTCTTGGCATCTACGGTCTTTACAATGATCACGCACGATACGTTAAGGTCATTACTTTGATAACTCCCAGAAACGACGACTGAATCCCTCGGGATTTCCCCGATGTAAGTCTTCCCGCTCGATCTGTCGATTATCTTGGTGGATGCTGAAATGGTAACCCCCGATGCGATGACGCTGTTTTCTCCGACGATGACTCCCTCGAGGATCGAGCTGTGTGCCCCGATGAAGCAGTTATCTTCGATGATGACTGGTCTCGCGGAGACCGGCTCTAAAACCCCTCCAATACAGGCTAGCGCAGAGATATGGCAGTCCTTCCCGATTTGGGCACATGATCCGATCGCAGCATTTATATCGATCATGGTTCTTTCTCCGATATAGGATCCAATATTAATGAAGCTCGGCATGATGACTGAGTCGTCTCCGATATATGTTCCCTCTCTGATGATTGCCCCTGGTGCCCTGCGATACCTCGGGTTTTCGTAATCAAACTCCAGGATTCCAAATTTGTCGAACCCTCCGAATTCCTGCTTTTTCGATGATCTATACTTAAAACCCAGGAGAATCGCCTGTTTAATCCATGAATTCACGATCCATGATCCATTTATTTTCTCGGCGATTTTAAGGTCGCCGGAATTAAGGAGCCTGATGACTTCATCGATGACGGCGTGGATATCATCATCAGAACCCGGGGATTCCGCCATTTCTTCAACAAATTTTTTGAGGGCCTCAGTGGTGGTGATCAAAGCGGGATCTTCCTCCTCTTCTTTGGGGTATGGTGTAGCACGTTCAGCAGGAGGGCCAAGATGACCAGGGCGAAGACACCGATGATGCCACTCGAAACGAATATCGCATTCAGAGAAATATGATGAGCCACGAATCCGGCCAGAGTATCAGCAACGAATGCTGAGATCGCATTAATTAACCAATAAATTCCGAGGCCGGTTCCACGCAGATCCTCGGGGACCTTTTCGGCGACTAGTGATACGAAGACGTTTTGTGTTGATCCGAGTTGAATTCCCCAAAATAATATCCCGATGTACATCGTAATTTTTGCAATCGCGGAGTACATGATAATGTCGGCGATGACGAGGGATGCGATCCCGATGAACAAAATTTTCGTCCTGTCGAATTTATCTCCGATAAGTCCGATGGGGTAGGACGATAATGTTGTCCCGAAATTGAAGATGATCATGACGAGCGGAGCAAACATCGGGTCGGGCTGAAAGCCTTCATTCATCCTGAGGATTAGGAAGGTCTCATTCATCCGAGCCATCATAAAAATCGAATTGACGAGCATGATCAGCCAAAATGTTGGACTAAGGTACTTAAAATTTTTGACCGAAAATTTTGGGGACAATTTGGGGGCCGGGAGTGGGGCCTCCGACGTAATGGCCGGATGATCGAAGCGTCGTGGTTCCTTGACGCAGAATAACAGGATCAGGAGGGCTATGAAGGCGGGGATAGATGCCAAAGCGAAGACCGCTATATAGCTATTCCCCGTAAACTTCATCGCGATTAATCCGAGGAAACCGCCGAACATGGATCCCATGTAGGCGAGGCTTCTCTTGAGGCCGTATGAGGCTCCGATTCGCTTCCGAGGAGCAACGTCGGCGATGATCGCATCTCTCGGGGAGGCCTGGATTCCATTCCCGAATCTTTCCATTGCTCGTGCACAGAAAACCAGGACGAAGGTATTTGATATGGCGAGGAGCGGCCGACTCAAGACGGAAAGGATATATCCAACGACCATTATATTTTTTCGTTTTCCAATATAATCGCTTAACATTCCGGAGATTAGTTTCATGACATGAGAAATGGTCTCACAAAGCCCCTCCAACACTCCGATCGATATAGCGGAGACGGCCAGGACGTGCTTGAGGTATAGCCCCGAAAAGCTGTAAGACATGACGAAGGACGTATTAACGAGGAACATCATGATTCCTATCTGCCATACGGTAGGAGGAACATTTCCGTCCCTTTCCTGCCGAGATGGCGAGGAATCTGGAGCGGAACGCGACACGGAGTCTTTTTTGTTGAGCATCCGAATAGAAATCTTTCGATCTCATCAGGATCGATTGTATCACAGCTGAAATCATGATCGCAATCTAGTATCCATCACGGGATTGCCATCTGAGCAGTTCCTAACCATTCGATGAGATTTTGAGGATCCTATAACTTCCTACATTAGATAGCGGATCTGTATCACCTCCGTCAGATTAATTTTTGCCTTTTACGGTTGAAATTTTCGAAATTTGTCCTGTAGAACTTCATGATCAACTCGAACGCATATTTCAGCTCGTATTTTTTACGTTCATACATCATCTTGGTAGTGTTCACGTTCTATTTCGGCAGCAGTGATTTTAGCCGGATCTGCTGACTGTAGCAAATATCTGTGATGCTCATAATTTTGCGGAAACCTTGCTCCATTACGAACTAAAATTCTAGCTGTTTCGAGATTGTTTTCATCAATGAGTTTGGAAAGAGGAGTTTGCCCGTTATGAACTTTATTGATATTCAATCCGGCTTTTTTCAGAATTTTCACGATTTTTTCGATTTCATCAGCACCGACTTGGTGGATGCTGGGAAGCTCGAAAAACTTTGAATATCCAGACGAATCGGTCGCATGAATATCAGCTCCACCTTGAATCAATTTTTCCAAATCTTCGCCGGAATCGCATCGCATAAATTCCGTCCGTCCATTTATATCTTTTGCATTAATATCGGCTCCGTACTTTCTCAAGAGAGCGACCATTCTTTGGTCGTCATGATAAAGGGCCATCGCTAAAGATACGGAAATGGTATTATCGTGGCCGCATGGCCCGTTGGGATCGGCACCACTTTTCAGGAGGAGTTCGGCGATATCGTAATGCCCATTCATCACCGCGCGCCCGAGGGCGGTTCCTTCGCAAAGACCAGCAAAGTCTCCAGCATTTAGATCGAGTTTTTCTTTATGTGCTAGCATCAATTTCACGGCATCAATTTGCCCTGAACTGCAGGCTTCGTGAAGAACTGATAAATCACCGTGGGAACCACTTCTGATAACTCCAATTCGTTGATTAGTTTCCAAAGCGTTTCTCAGACTTTTCAGATCTATCTCTCCGCCTTCATTCTCTACGATATCCGCGTAAAATACTTCATGTTTATCCTGATGATTTCTGTTGCAGGCGGACAAAAACAAAAATAGTACCGCAAGATATTTAAGCATTCTCTTCGCTTCAAAACCTGTCATTTTGATTGCGACTTTACCATTGGATCAATACCCTACGGTAGGAGGAACCTTTCCGTCCCTTTCCTGCCGAGATGGAGAGGAATCTGGAGCAGAACGAGACACGGAGTCTTTTTTGTTGAGCATCCGAATAGAAATCTTTCGATCTCATCGGGATCGATTGTATCACAGCTGAAATCATGATCGCAATCTAGTATCCATCACGAGCTCACCACCCCCATACGTTTGATTTTCGCAACAAATAAGGGCTTTTGAAGGTCATTTAAGCAAGAAACCGAGAGGTATTCATAACTCATGAAGGGAAGAATAGATTACCAACTAGAGTGCGTGGATTAGCAGAAAAGAACAAAAGTATGTTACCTGTTTATAAGGAGTTATCCTAATCCATTATTGGTGTTAATAAGGGAGTTTTCGATCAGTCGGATAATCGACTCTTTCGATCGTTTAATTTCCTCATTAATCAGAATATGATGATAGTCCGCTACGATTTCTGGATCGAATGATCCCTGTATCCTCCTGTTCAGGGACTCCTCCGTCTCAGATTTGCGGTTTAGTAGTCGATTCTTCAGGGCCGCGATAGAAGGCGGCAGAACCAGAATTCCTATCCTGGATGTATTCGGAGGAAACGGCCCCGATAAAATAGAATGGGCCCCGATGTATTCAACATCCATAATGCAGGCCATTTTATGTTTCAGTAAATCATCGATCGAGCTTTTCAGGGTTCCATATCGATTACCGTAACATTCCGTATACTCCAGAAATTCTCCGTTTTCAACGAAAGTATTAAATCGTTCGGGAGATATAAAATGATAGGAGATGCCATCCAATTCTCCTCCTCTCGGTTGCCGCGTCGTACACGATATACTCTCTCCAATTTCGTCGGAGAATGTCTGCAAAATATGCCTGATTAGAGTCGTTTTGCCGGCACCCGATGGCCCCGAAAACACGAATATCATTTTCTTAGTCATCGTTCATCCAATTTGAATTCTATCCTCCTGTTTTTGGCGAAGTCTTCCATCGAACTGCCTCGGGATATCGGCTGATTTTCCCCGAACCCGGCGGCCACGAGGTGCTCAGCCTTCACCCCGCACTCAATCAAATATTTTACGACTGAAATCGCCCGAGCCGATGAGAGTTCCCAGTTGGAGGCGAATTTCCCGCCGGAGATTGGGCGCTTGTCTGTATGCCCATCCACCCTCAAGATCCATCTAATTTTTCCAGGGATTTTATCTCCAATCTCTTTGGTGATGGCGGCGATTTCGGAGACCTGTTTCCTTCCTTCCTCGCTCAGTTCATCCGATGCCGAATCGAAGAACAGTTCAGATTGAAATATGAACCGATCTCCGGCTATCCGAATTCCTTTCCTGTCGCGAACTATATCCTGGAGTTTGTCGAAAAATTCCGAGCGATAAAGGCTCATCTTGGATAACTCGCTGAGTTTAATATTCTCTTTCTTGATGGTCTCGATCGCATTTTTCTGTTCCTCTGAGCTTTTACGCTCGGCCGCGAGGGCGGCCAACACATCGTTAAGCTGCTTCGTTAATTTATCGATTTTTTCGGAAAGAGTTGCCTTTTCATCCTTCGTCTTCTTCAGCAAAACATCTTCATCATCGAGCATTCCTTTCACGGTATTAATCGA
Organism: Holosporales bacterium; assembly: GCA_031266385.1. Taxonomy (GTDB): domain Bacteria; phylum Pseudomonadota; class Alphaproteobacteria; order RUG11792; family RUG11792; genus JAIRNI01. Next base: position 535 of record JAISBC010000063.1, on the reverse strand, counting down.
ATCATTCAGTTCTTCAATCTTTTTCAGGAGTTCGGAATTTTCGGTGATAAGTTTCTCGGATTTGGATTGTTCAGAGGAAAGGAGAGAGCAGGCCTCGATTAGTTTCGATCTCATACTAGCCAGGGATGAATCTTTGTCGAAAATGATACCAGACAGATAGATCTGAGAAGAAATAAATCCGACCAGGACGAAAATGAAGACGAGGAGGACGGTCGATAGGGCATCGACGAATCCAGGCCAGATATCCATCTGTTCATTTTTTCTGTGATGTCTTGAGAACGACATGACTGCGGGCGGAACTCAAAATGTTCATCATCAAGACCGTCTGATTGATTATACTCCTTTCGCTTGATCGATGAAAGATACGATCTAACCATTTGCGTATATAGTAAATTTTTGGGACATTTACCAAGCTAGTTGATCAATCTGAATTGCTCCATCATCATAATATTTGAAAAGCGCACAAGATCAGGACGTAGTACTGCTGTGTTTGGGCGAGTGAACAAGCTTTATCAACTAGCTTGGTAAATGTCCC
>JAISBC010000035.1 GCA_031266385.1 Holosporales bacterium | reverse complement strand
GTTGGCAATTTTAGTAAAGACTAAGGATAAAAAGGATAGGTCTATAAAATCTTTGATGCGCTGGAATGCTATGTCTTTAACTCATTTGGTCAATTGTCTCTTGCAAATTTCTCATGAGTAGGTCCTGGGTCGAATTGCAGTATCCTTTGACAGAGGAAAGAAGAGCAAATACAATAATGGAACAAAAATTCAGAAGATTGGGTCATTCCAGATGATTAGACCTGCAAAAAAGAGTGTCTATAGAAATATAAATACGAATGTCGCCGTCTTTGTAATCAGCCTGATATCGGGGAATATGCACGAGAGTTCAGCATCAGCGGCAAGAGTGTTCCGTCACAAAGCTCCATTAAGTCTGGCTGACACAGGCGCCCCACCAACATCTTTAGCTGATCTTGCTCGAACCCAATGTAGCCCATTCATCGCCACACATGCAACTCTGACCCAACCAAAAATCCTAGTTACTAGCGTAATATTAGAGGTGGAAGAAATGAGAAACATGATACAAGAAACACAGCTACAACACTTAAGATTAATCTCCCTGTTCCCCATACTCCAGAAGAATCCAGCATTGCATCAGCTAGCGCTAAAGGCAGTCCTAGACATAAAAGAATGGTTAGAAAAAGCGGATCCAGAACTGGCCAGACCCGGTATAAAAGCAACGACTGAAAATAACGAAGAAACGCTCCAAAATTATATAGCAGCCCAGGCTCACATCGTGGCATTCTTAAATGAGGCCAAAGAAGATTACCCGAGCCTCCTCTGGCCTCCCCGGCGCCCGCCCTCACCCGATAGGATGATAATCCGATCTAACTGAAGATCAACCCGTCTCTCAAATCGATAAGATAGAGAATATTGGTATTTAATATCATCCCGAGCTCTACCGCTTGAGGCATAAAAATAAGGAATTGAAATGCCATGGGAAGAATATTACAATCACGGTTCTGGTTAAGAGACCGCTAGTTTTAGACAAATGAGAAAAAGATCGAAAAGACAGATATCCACTCTGATACGTCATATAACGACGGTAGCAGCAATAGTTCTGAGCCAAATAGCAACGAACAATTCAGTAACACAGGCAGCAGAAGTAATAGGATTACCTACCATCATCAAGCCAGACGGCCAAATGGGCTTCTACTGGGATGTAGTTGCAAATTTACACAGCGTTATTTCAATATTGGCAGAAGATAAACCACAAGAAATTATTCAAGGCAATCCGCATGTAAAAAGAATGGTTAAAGAATTCTACAAGACTGCATACCAAGCGATCAAAGCAGCAGAGGAAATGTACAAAGGTCTATTCCAAAAGACTCCTGACCAATTGTGGTACGTCCGGATATATGGTCAAGCAGCAGGACAGCTCCTGATGATACAAAACGAGTTACAGGCTCAACAAGCCAGAGGAGAACATCCCATCGTACTCCCTCAGTTACCTTAATCTGCAAAGGCCGACACAAGATTCTCGAGATAGTTATGAGCGATCTCTCGTCGAACCCAGCCGATATTTAGTAGAAGGGAACGCAGACAAACTAAAAACACTTGGCATCCAGGTAATCAATACCCATCTTTCGTAACTCTCCACAATCAGATCTATTGCTAATGTAGTCCGACATTTATTCATTTGGGAGCCTTTATGAGGCTTACAAATCCAGTCATATTAACCTCCCCGACATAGAACCAATTTCCATGTCCCAAGGCGCACCACTCGCAATCGCAACGGTCATCACATGGTTCATCCGGATTACACACAACACCGGGAAATTCAATGTCTGGTAGGAAATGGTCCAGATAAATATTTCGAATCCACTTTGGGACCGGCCACTTTCTCATCGCTCTTCTGGGATTATCCAGGAATTCACTTCCAAAAGGAAGGCCAGCAAAGCTAATGACTGTCAAATTCCAAAATTCCTCGAATTTATTATCTTTTGGAGCATCCTTTAGGGAGAGAGAATCCTCCGATGGATCTGGTGGAGAATAGCTAAGCGCCATCTTTCGACTTGGAATTGATTCGGCGAAAGCATCGAAACGAATGTTTAGAACTGGCTGATCGACCCCTTGACTGTGTTGATACTTAAACATTGCTTGATCCACTGACGAAAAGCGCCGATCTCCATGCCTGCTGAGAATTGGACCAATAAGATCTGAAAAGCTTTCATTTCTCATCTTTGCCAAATTGGCTAACATACATCCGATCGAACGACGTTGTTTCCTGATGACCGGATCTTCTGTGATATATTTCCCGAGGACCGTAGCATACGGAAGCGGATAGGAAGGATCATCCTCCCATAGCGAGGAATACTCTTCCCATAAAGGTCTTAAATTGCGAATAACCAGTGTTTCAGCCCGCAGAAATATTGCTCGATCGATTTCAGGAGGTAAAATTTCTCCCAACATAAACTTAGGGACTTCATCGAGGTAATCTCCGGTCAATCCTGAGACAGGAATACATTGTAAAGTCCACGAGGTAAATCGGCGTTGAGTTAAGGCTTCGTTAAGTATATTGAATACTGGTGACAAATTCAGATTCTGACCATTCAGAGATATCGTGAAAATGTTGATATGATCACCTCGCCCACCATCATCATAATTCCATAATAAAGAGAGAGCGGAAGTAAATACTTGTTTATAATTGTTTTCGGTCATTGCATATGCGATATTAACCTGCTCGCAACTAGCCTCAGTTGCCCACAAATATAATCCTAAAAGGGAAATAGTTTTTAAGTGCATATGATACTGCAATTTTAAGTTATTACCTTAATAAAAGTATATGTACTATTCTTTAAATATTAATTAATAGACCCATCGAATAAGTGATGCTTGTGATAAGGAATATGTCTTGCAAAAATCATCTAGATAAGAGACAATTTCAACTCCACTTTTAAGGAGTTTTGTTTCGATGCAGCTTAACTCAGTGATCCTATCCACCCTCGATAAGGTGGCGATGTGGGCGGCCGGGAAATCAATGTGGCCCCTATCATGTGGGCTATCGTGTTGCGCCATTGAAATGATGCATGCCGCGGCCAGTAGGGTAGATCTCGACCGATTCGGGTGCCTCTTCAGGGCCAGTCCGAAGCAGGCCGACCTGATGATCGTCGCCGGAACCGTCACGAAAAAGATGCTTCCACAGATCATAACTTTATACGAACAGATGCTATTTCCAAAATTCGTCATAGCCATGGGGAGTTGCGCGATTAGTGGTGGTCTCTATGCTGAATCCGAAACCGTGATTCCCGGAATCGGCACCATTTTACCGGTTGATGCTGAAGTTTATGGATGCCCTCCGGCCCCAGAGACCCTGGCCAATGCAATCTTGGGTCTTCAGGAAAACAATGCTGGGAGCATTCCGAGAAATATGATGCCAATGGAGGCGATAACCAACGAGGTCATCTGATATCTATCACACAAAATGGAGGCTTGGGAAACGCCTGACGGGTGCCCTCCGTTCTTGGAGAATATCGAGTTGTATACGAATATTGTATATGCCGATAATACAGCGATGATCAATACTACGACAACCGATAGGATAATACCCATCGATTTAGTAATCGCATATATCGATGTGATCTCGGCGATGAATCCGGATGTACACGGTATACCGATGAGGGAAGTGCTCACAAAAAGCAAAAGAATCCTTAGGCCCCGATATTGCTGATTATAACTGGAAATATCAGAAATCGACCTCGTTTTAAATAAGTTTTCTATTATATCCGCCGTAAAAAACATGACGATTGCCATGAGTCCATGTTGAAGTGTCGAAAATATAAAGTGACTCCTATCGATGCCACTCAAGAATATCATGAAATACAGATCCATATGAATTATCGAAAAATAAGCAAAAAATCGCTTAATATCATCCTGGAATATGATATTTATCACGGCGAGTGATATACTGACGATCGAAGCGATAACAAAAATATCGCGATATCGAATGAGGTACTCAGAAAATAGTGGATCTATAAACCTAAGCAAAATGAGAGTACTAAATTTCAGGACGATTGACGCCAGGAGAACCGAGCATACGACGTTCGTTTTCGTGTGGGCCGTGGGCAGCCAGTGACATAGCGGCCAAATTGGCATCTTGGCTCCGATGCCAATCATCAATAACCAAAATATATTTTCATTTTTTATACCGATCTTATAAATCTCCAGAAGATTTGACGATTTAGTTTCGAGGTATATCATAATGATGGCGACGAGGATGGCTAGGGCGCTGAACATTCCGTACGCAAGGTATAGCAGAACATAGCTAGTCTTCTTCGCCCCATCCCACGATAGCATCATCGTGTACGTCGGGATAAGTGTCGCCTCCATACAGAAAAATAATAAAAACATATCGATCGAATAGAAGGCTCCAATCGTGAAGGCCTCAAAAAGCAAAAGAGATATAAAAAAACTTTTGATATTTTGTATTTCTCGTTTCCAGAGCCATATTATCGATAAAAAACACACCAAACTCACGAGGACCACAAACAGTATGGAAAAATTATCGACATCTGCCGAGTATCTTACTGGAAGCCTATTCGTAAAATTTGTGATCACATCATGCGTCACAATTTTCGAAAAACTCGGCACGAATAACTGGATAATAGAGAATACGAGCGTAAAAAATGTTATCCACAGGGATACCGATTTTACGTTATCGAGTCTGTTCTTATCGATACTCGCGACGAACAACGTCCCCAGTATCGGGAATAATGTAATGACATATGAAATTGGAATGGAGAGCATTTTTCTATTTCTGCCACATAAGGATCGATACAAAATTTACGGCGATTCCCACGATAATCCACCCGACGTGAGATGAGATTGATTCACCGTGACGACGAGATAGGAACAGCTGAGTCCCCCGCAATGACTTAAGCAGAGATTTTTGAAGGATATCGAAAAACTTCTGATCACAGCCTGAAATCATGGTAACCGCAGATATGGATGTATTCTTGATATAGCTTTGAATTCGAAAATTTACTCCCTTTTTCCTGAATAGTTCATAAAATACTTTCGCCGATGTCGTGCCGATCCTGGTCTTGGAATATCTCATTAATACCCAAACCGAGATGATGGAGATTAAGATTTGAGCCAGTTCCGAAATGTCCTCCATAAAATAGTCAAAGAAATTCCTAGAACAGGCCATCATTTCATCGAGCTCGAAGTGTAATTCTCCCCACTCATACATGCTCCATGCCACAAAAGATTCGAAGACGGCGATTCCGATCAATAGCCAGACGGAAGAAGTTGAATACGCATTTATTCCAGGGGCCCGCGACAAGGTTTTATCATCGGTCCTAGGGCTTCCATACAGCGAGACGAGGATCATCCTGAAAATGGCCGAAACAGTTAAGATATTTACCAGGGCATTCGTCAGGATTAAGGATATACTGCCATAGAGCTGAAGTGCTCCAGCGAATGAAATTTTCGCGAAGAATCCAACACAGAACGGAAATCCAGCGGCGGCCAGGAAAGATATCCAGATTATGTCGCTTATTTTTGGAATGAATTTGCTTAATCCACCCATCTTAAGGATATTTCGTTCTCCAGATGCGGCCGCGATGACGTATGCAAAGCTCAGGAATAATATGGACTTAAAAAATGCATGACAAACGAAATATAAAATCGCGACCGAAACGTTCCCGATTCCACAGACGACGAACATGAGGCCCGTCGACGCGCTGGTCAAACACGCCATGATTTTCTTCACGTTATTGTGGGATAGGGCGCTACACCCCATCCATAACGCCGTCGCGATACCCGTATAAATCATCGCATTTCTGATACTCTGAAACCTATCAAAAATGAATGAACATTTCGTGATAAATATCACGCCGACCCCGACGATCGTCGCCGTATGCATCAAAATTGACACGAAAGTATTGGCCTTAACGGCGTCGATTAGCCAGCGCGAAAATGGTAACTGCGCCCCTTTGCAGAAACACGAAATGACCAGAAAAACGGCCGGAATAAATAGAGATCGGTAATCGGATGATCGGCAGAAATTTTTTATATCGATGAATTCGAAACTACCAACTTTTAAACCGATCATACAGACCGCGATAAAAAATAGGAGACTAGCGAATTTGCTAAAGAGCAGAACATTCCTCGATTCTTTTTCGGCATTATTTTCAATTCCAACCAAAATCGAAGAAATAATACCGAGAATTTCGATACAAACAAAGAATTGGAATATATTACTCGATAAAATCGTGAGGGCCATGAAGAATGAAAATATATTTAGTGCACTCAATTTCTGAGGGAGTTTACCGTCGTTCGGGTAGAGGTGCCTGGCGAGATATAAACACGATAAAATGGAGCATACGACCGAGCATAGAGTTAGTCCCACCGTACTGGAAATTAGTGAAAAGCGAAAACAAAGATTATCGATGATAAACCAATCCATTGAGGATGAGTCATTCGGTAAAAGCTCACATATAGTGAATGTAATCAGCGAAAAAAAAGCTCCGAACTTCGGGATCCGAGATATTCCGAACAATCCGAACACCCCCGAGATGAGTAAAGATAAAAGCGGAACTGATGCAAAAAACATATTACAAAATATCTCGTCTTGACGGTATTAGATGAATAATCGCGAAAATTACACTAAACGTAAGGCATCCCAGAATCACGGCGATTAATATTGTGATATGTTCTGAATTGATAGATGAATCTACCGGATGGAAGGCAAAATTCATGATGCTGGCGAGGACCGCGATCTCCAGAGATATAAAGGTTTTCAAAAGGTCGGTTTGCCTATAAGCCCCGACCAATCCGATACAGAAAAGAAATACACTCAGGAATAAGACGGCATCGGCTTCGAACATCTTTTCCAAACTCACCCGGAATGCACCATACTCATCGAGTATTATATACCCAATCCAGCGGAATACCCTGAGTGAATTGTTCCCATTTAGTTTTATTTCTAAGATTTAGAACTGCTTGCTGCGTAACTTCACTCCGAAAGCTCCACTTTCCCCGGCCATGTCTCTGATCTCAAAAAGCCCGATGACGATGTTGGCATTCGAAAGCAACCATTCCGAAACAGCGGATTTGAGAATGCCCTCCCCTTTTCCGATTATTATCACTATATTTCTAATTTTTCGCTCAATGCATCCTAGACAAAAATTCAAAAAAATCTTTTTTCTTACTCCTTTTTAGAGATGAATATTCCACGATCTAGTAGAAACCAGAGTGATCATTAGACCTGTTGCATAAGTACTAAAACAAATCAATAGATAGACCTCCCCAACCTCTCCTCCTAGATCTTCTATCGATTCATGCGAACCCAAACCCACTCTTCAGGTTAACTATCCC
>JAISBC010000025.1 GCA_031266385.1 Holosporales bacterium | reverse complement strand
TGGAAGATTAAAGGTTTATAAACTTTAATTCGGTATCATTACTGTAAATGAATTGGGGAGGATATTATTTTATGAAAATATTTAACAAATTTGCTAACAAGAACGTTGGAAAACCAGGCCTTACTTCCCTACACCATCCTCCAAAAAAGGTAATGCCTGTTGTCAGCAAACTAGGCGGCGGGGGCTCCCTGGGGCGGGGCTCTAAAAGCGCCAGCCCTACTCCTGTAAAAGAGGTTACTTTAACCTCTAGCGGAATCCTAAAAGGTACGAGTGATGGACTGCATAGGTACTTTATGCGGTCCGCTGCTGTGTTTCTAGGGTTATGCTATATACGTATATGAAAATGAGGTTATTTGTTAGATGAATTCATCTTTCTGTTTTCATAGGTATCCTAAGGATCTAGCTTTTGCCTGTCGGTAGCTTCTTTGAAGGTTTCGACCCTGGTGCCGCCAATGGCAATAGTTGGAAGGCTAACCTCGGATGCCCCATCGTGGAGCTCTTTTAACTTCCTGCTGTTTTGATTCACATGTTTGCTATCTTCATCACTGATTGGATTTTGTGGATTTGGCCTAGCTCTGTTGATTACATCAAGCTCATATCCTCGCCCCAGTAATGCGATTTCCACCTCCTTCGATTCTGCTGATTCCTTAGAAGTTTCCACAGCTTCACGATCCTGCGGATTGATCTTATCGGCGTCATTACTAAGCTCTCCAAAATGAACAAGGTTGATTCCAAATTGATTTGGTGTTTCAACTTCGAGGCCCATTAAATTCATTATCCAGAGATCAAACAATCGGTTAACGATGAAAATGACCTGCACGGCTCCATCCGTTCTTGCTACGTATTCCATAATGGTTCGCAATGTTGCGAGACAATGGGCACAAGATGGGGATAAATAAATCTCTATGGGTGTTCCTCGTTGACCAAGCCTGAGGGTCCAAAATACTGTGGCAGACGTATGGCACGTCAACAAAAACGCCGCCATTATACCAGTGCAGCAATATCTTAATTGCCTTGGAAAGCTCATTGCGACTACTTTTATCATTTCTACTTTCCTAACTTTCGTTAAGAATAACTAAAAAAGATTTAAGATCTATTAATAGAATATGAAAAGTCATCGCGTTTCTCTAAACTGAATAAACTCATCTCCTTATCCTCGCATCTATCCTTCAAATCAAATTCCTTCTCATCACAAAGACACCGTATCTGTACTATCAGTGTAAAAGAATCAATATTAGAGCTGTGGCATAAACTCGTCGATATAACCCAGAAATTGCCCTCCTAGAGCTAATGCTTAAACTGCGGTGCGTTGCTGCTGAATACGATGAATGAGGTCAAAATCGAGCGCTAAGGTTTCATCTATCAGTGGCTGACAACCACCTAGATTTCACGCTACTTATCCTCTTTAACAACCGTCAAGCCCATAATGCCGCAAAGTCTAACCTAAATTTAACTCTTTATCAACTATCCAATCCTTTTACTCACTGAGCGTTTGGAAATTCTTTAAGAAATACTCACTCGGAATGGGGTGAAACCCGGGCAATGGTGGTTGACCGAGTCGGTAATTTTTAAGTCCGGTGAGTTCCCGTCGTCGATGGAGATTCGGAATTTTAGATGTGCGTTCTTCATGGGATATTGGGCCGGGTTCTCCATGAATAAAATGGGTTGGGGGATCTTTGTTTAGGCAGGAAGATAATTCATTTGGATGCGGATGGAGAGGGTTATTGGGGATTGCTGGATTTGCTGGTGGAATGGTAAGTTTGTCTTGGTATTACTTTGGGAAAAATTATCGGTCATCCATCCGGACTTTTCATAAACTGAACCTTAATTGACTCAGCGGCCGATTTCTTGCAGCAATATCCGGGCGGCCTTTGCTTCGGCCGTTTTCCTGGATTTCCCTGAGGCTCTGGCCGTCTGATTGATAGCCGAAACCTCGACCACGAATTCAGGATCATGGCTGGGGCCCGTCGTAGAAATGACTCTATAAATCGGGATCTCACCAGTCGCCGCCTGAGTTATTTCCTGGAGCACTGTTTTCGGCTCCATCTCTGACTCATCATAATGCGATATGATATCACTCCAAAGATTGAGAATGCTGCATTTCACTGCCTCGTAACCGCCATCGATAAATATGGCCCCCAGGATGGCCTCGACTGCATCCGCCAGAACCGTCCTATTCGATTTTAGGTGCTGCCCTGCCGTTTGAAGCGTACCATCCAACTTGATACTAAGGCCAACCTCATAGCAGGATCCCGCGCAAACGAATGCGGATTGCATCTTCGCCATTTCTCCTTCGCTCGTCTTGAAATTATTATAGATATATTCAGAAATGACGAGTCCAAGGACCCTATCGCCGAGGAATTCTAGTCTCTCGAAATCTATGGATCCGTGTTTTAAACTAGAATGAATCAATGCCTTCGATAACAATTTCTTATCTTTAAATCGATAACCAAGTCTTTGTTCCAAGTCATCGAAAATAGTGGGCTTGGACATCATTTTATCGCCGTGAAAAACCTCTCAAATCGCATTGAAAAGGGCCATTTGAAGACTTCCCAAATCTCGCAACTAGATGAGAACCATCGGCATTCGGCTCGACCCATAATCCTATCCAAAGGAATACAGCCAACGGCCTCCGGGACACGACTATCCTGGGAATTATCCCGATTATCGCCCATCATGAAATACTGCCCCTCAGGAACTATAAATGGACCGACGTTATCGAGGGCCCCCTTGCCGAATGGAAACCGTTTTATTATGACGTGTTTGTATCCGTTCGGTAGTTTTTCGATATATTTCTTGTATATCACATATTCATCATTCTCGATGATCGAAAATTCTCCGTCCTCTTCGAGTTCGACGGCTACGTCGTTGATGAAGACGACCCCATCCTTCAGTTCAATTTTATCCCCTGGTAATCCGATTACTCTTTTGATATAATTCTGATCCTTGTCTTTTTCGTTCCTGAAGACGACGACATCTCCGCGCTGAGGTAGGTTATCAGAGAATAATCTCTTCGTTATCTTTGGAAGTGGAAACGTGAAGGTTCCGATTCGGAATGAATCATTCGAATATCCGTAGCAGAATTTATTGACGATCAGAAAATCCCCGATGAGCAGCGTCGGAACCATCGATCCGGACGGGATTTTGAACGGTTGATAAAGGAAGAAACAGACCAGTGTGAACGACGTCAGAACCCAGATCCATTCCTTTACGCCCCTCCAGATATCGTACTTGTTCATAACAAAGACTCTATAAAAATTGCAGAAAATGCATGTGATAAATATTGTAACATCGTTCACTCGAGGACACCAGGTCTGTATGGGCGTCGCAAAAAATGCCATCAAATTTGTGTCTTATTGCTCCTCACAATCCTAAATCTTCTCAGAATTCATTCCTCTTCATAACTGATCCTTCACAGATCTTCAAACGGTATTCCCGTCCATAATATAAGGCACTAAAAAATAGCCATCTGGCCTTCCGTCGAGATGACACAATACCCCGTGACGGAGGTTTGATTTTCTCCATACGAGAGGTTCACGTGGCAGTTCCTATCGGGAGATGGCTGAAATCCAACGAGATCTTTCTTCTCCATTCTATCCGACCAATATGCGGCCAGTTTGACACTTGCTATCGGTGTTAGAATATCATGAAATAGTCCCATTTTAGGAGCAAATACTCGCGCACAAAAATCATAATCCAAGTCCAGTTCATAATGAGTATCCGATGTTATAATAAATGAATTATATCCGTGAATTCTCTTGAACGTATCGATATCTGGGCTGAGATTCAATAATTTCTTCGGGCTCCGTATTTCGACTATCAAATCTGAATCGCATTTCGCGACGGAGACGATCAGTTTCCCGGTCAGAGCCGAATGCAATAGGGTCGGGACGACGGCCTTATCCACCCTGGCGCTGTCAAACATCATCCTGATCGCGCCATCATCGAGAATATGAATAGGGATATCTCTTTGATCGACGGTTATCTTAAATTCCATTAATGATGGATCCTGTAAGTTAATGACCTTGGCCGCCGCAAAAAGACCGTTCCCAAAGTTCATTCCCTGGCAGTTCGGAGAAAAACATTTACACAAAAAATGATCGGCACTGACCTTCTTAGCGAACACGGTCTCGGCCGTATTTATCTCCATGGAGATGTTCTGTAACAGGTCGTCTCCGCAGAAATCTTCGACGAAAAATACGGTAGATGGATGCCCTCGCAGCAATTCCCTGCTCAACGTATCCACAATCCAAAAATTCGTCGCCATATCACCAACCCTGGGAAATGAAAAAAAATCCCAGCCACAATCCTACAAAAAAACCGCATGTAATCCGCTCCAAGCGCTATGGATGAGTATCGCACACAAAGAAAACAGCTGGCAAGCAGTCTGTTCGGGTTATGAACAGCGGTCTACGCATGAGGATTTGAAAAAAGCTTATTTTTGCGCTATAGAGAAAGGAAGGTTTTTTGATTATCTTGTATAATTCTCCAGGAGATTGATGAAGATTTTTAGGCTCTGTCGTCACGAACTGAACTGTGATACCATCCCCCCATCCATTTTGAGACTTTTGTGTAGGATGAATAACGGAATTAGTACCTTACAGACATTAGAATCACATCCAACAGGATACATTGAAAGGACTGTATTTCCAAGGCGAGACCTACCATCAGTCTTGGAAAGAGAATGGAGTCTGGGGGATTAGTTACAGATGGTACAAAGGAAGAATCCCTTATCATCTAGAACCAAGGAAGTATGGTAAAGAACCATATAGGAAGAGTCATTTAGTAGAGAATGCATTGTTAAAGCTTAGACAGTGGAGAGGAATAGCAACGAGATATGCGAAGAACTCGAGTTCTTTAGAAGATGTACAGAGGATAGTTATCGCTAAATGGTAGGGCCTAGACATTCTACGTGATAGTGTGCGGTGGGAGATATTTCCTGATGTTCTCTTGTTGGTTCTTGGTAATCTCGAGCTTGAATGATAGGCATGGTCAGGACTGTGCTCATTATCGTTATGATTCGTGCTATTGTCTCCATATCAAATCTTCCTTGCAACTTTCCTACCTATATATTACAATGATCTATTTTGCTTTACTTGCGTCTATTGGTTTCTGTTGTTATCTCTTCGAGATTTATGAATTTTGACTTACCATCTTCTATTTGTTTTTTATAATTTTACCTTTGCTGCATTTTATGGTAAAATCCAGGCGCTTTTCTGTGGTTGTGTGATATCACGATGAAAATTGCTTTGAGATGCTTTGCCATCGCTCTGATGTTGCTGATTCCGGGTTCATCCATGGCGAAGAAGTCATACAAAGCTGGAGCTCCCGTCTTCTATAAGGATCGGAATAATAGAGCGTTCGGGTCTATATTTGATTCTAAGCTGCTGAAGGGCTGCAGGGGATCAGATGATTCTGCTCATGATTCTGATGAAGATTTGGGTGTAACCGTGCCTCAAGATACTAATTTAAATCAGAGAGAGAGGCTATGGAATGCTGCCTTTACTGCCCTCAAGGGGTTTTCGATGGATGAGGTGGATAAGAGCGGCCCGGTATGGTTAATCCGGACGAGTCGATCGAAGGTAGATAAGTTTGACAATACCGGAGCCTGCCAATACGTAGTCACCGTTAAGATCGATGCTCAAGGTGAGGTCACCGTTGAAATCACTTCGGTGGAAGATTCACCGGTAAGATTGTCGATATTACAGGACACCACAAGGAATAGGATAGTCGAAGCAGCTCAGGTATGAGGCCGTCATCGTCTGGAACTAAATTCGTCGTAGTTGGGGCAACGGGAAAGGTCGGTCGTGAGGTGTTATCCATCCTGCTGAGCCGCGGTGTTTCGGCCCACGAAATTACGGCGGCCGCGTCTCCAAGATCAGCTGGAAGTATCCTATCCGTTCGTGACGAACGTTTCTTCGTGCTGGATACAAATGATCTGGATTTCTCGGATCATTGTATCGCTATTTTTTGTGCTGGGTCGGAGGTTTCCAAAAGCCTGGCCCCTGAGGCCATCAGGAGGGGTTGTTATGTCATCGATAATTCCTCCTGTTTCAGGATGGAAGATGATGTCCCCCTGATCATTCCTGAGATAAATTTTTCCGATCTAAAAAACTATCCTAACCCGAAGCTCATCTCGAATCCGAATTGCTCGACGATCCAGATGCTGATGGCCATAAAGCCTCTCCACGACGTTTTCAATGTCAAGGAAATCGTCGTTTCGACGTATCAATCCGTCTCGGGGGCTGGGCAGAAGGGCGTCGAGGAATTGCTGTTACAGACCCCTAATAGCCTGCTAGATAATCCGATTACTCCAAAGCACTTCAAAAAGCAGATCGCATTTAACGTTATACCTCAAATCGATATGATGACCGATTCGCTGTATACCAAGGAGGAGCTCAAAATGATATACGAAACGAAGAAAATTTTGAACCTACCGGATATTAGTATAACGGCGACCTGCGTCCGAGTTCCAGTTTTTGTTGGTCATTCCGTGTCCGTTTTCGCTAAATTCGAAGATAATGTTGATATAGAAGTGGCCAGAGAAGCATTCGATAAATTTCCAGGAGTTAAAGTCGTAGACGATCCAGGGAATAACTATATTACACCTGTGGATGCGGCCGGTTTGGATGAGGTTTTCATTAGCCGGATAAGGAGGCATCCATCCATCCCGAATGCCCTCAGCTTCTGGTGTGTTTCTGATAATCTGAGGAAGGGGGCCGCCCTGAATGCCGTGCAGATAGCGCTGCAGTTACTTGAAGAATCTGACCGTATAAATACAAGATGTTATAATGATTCCGATCAGACATAATAAACTTAGGATTTCCAGGATAACATCCTTCATACCGATATCGATGACGGCGAGACAGCAGAGAGAAAAGATCAGGGCCGTACAGACTTTACTCATGAATATGGGTTTCAGGTCCTTACCTGATGTTTTTTTGGATATGACTAGAAGACTCCCGAATAGGAGGGCTAAATCCCTGAGGGTTAGGAATAGAGCGACGAGGAACATCGATATCGAGCAATATTTTAGGAAATAAATGCTCCATAGGGCCGTGTTGCAGAATATCTTGTCAGCCAATGGATCCAAGAACGATCCAATTATCGATTCGGCCCCGAATCTCCGCGCCGTGTAACCATCCAAAAAATCGGTGACGGCGGCGAGGAGGATGATGGGTAACGACCATGAAGATTCAATAAGAATGCTGAAGAAAAGGGACGGAGAACACAGAATCCTAATGACACAAAGTAAGTTGGGAATATAACGCCAGCCCAAAGAAGTCGCGACACCACCGGTTACCAGATACGTCGCATAGTGTGCCAAACATACCCGACAAAATCAAGACGAATGAAAAGATTTTAGTTTTTTAAAATGCCTATCGTTTACTGGATTTTAATCATTATTAGTTATGATAATTATAGAAATATTGGGGAGGATATGATTTTATGAAAATATTTAACAAATTTGCTAACAAGAACGTTGGAAAACCAGGCCTTACAAGGCGTTGGGGGGGGGGGGGGGCGCTGCTTTTTGCAATATTGTGTTGGGGGTGGTTTAATCTGTTAGCCAGGCTG
>JAISBC010000016.1 GCA_031266385.1 Holosporales bacterium | reverse complement strand
GGCCAAATAAACAAATGTGTAAGAGAATCAATTGCAAAATGTATAGGGCATGGATCCCCCCGTCTAGCGGATTCCCGACCCAGGTTTACGGCTTCAGACCCATAAATTAAAAGGGGATCGATGATTAGTTTAGGACAAGAATAATAAGTGTCAGCATTGACAGCGGATCCCACAGTAAACCCAATCAGCAGGGAGACAAGCCCCCCCCCCCCAGAGCCTTGTGTGGCCTGGTTTTCCAACGTTCTTGTTAGCAAATTTGTTAAATATTTTCATAAAAATACATCCTCCACCAATATTTCTATAATCATCATAACTAATAATTATTTAAATTCGGTAAACTGAGCTCCAAGATGTAGTGATGGACCGTCGGGCTGTTTTTATGTTATAGACTAGGTACTCTATGGAAGGGAGGCTGCCTTGCAATCCGTTCTAGTTATCGACGATGATATTCGGTTGCTAACCCTCGTCGTTGACCTATTAAAACGAGAAAATTTCGAGGCCATAGGTGTCGATTCGACAGAAGCTGGGTTCGATTCCCTCTCTTCCAAGTCGTTCGATGCCATAATCATCGACTGGATGATGCCCATCGAAAATGGAATTGATTTCATCAAGAGGCTAAGATCCTCCGAGGTTGGATTTAGAAACGTTCCGGCCATGATGCTGACGGCTCTGAGTGATATCGATGATAAAGTCATCGGATTCGAAAGCGGGTTCGATGATTATCTCACGAAACCTTTTGATCCAAAAGAACTTTTGGTCAGGCTACAGGCCATGATCAGGCGATCATCAATCCCGCAACACAACTCAGGGGAGGTCTTAAAATTCGGAGAATGTGAATTTAACCTGGAGACAGGGGTTTTGACCAAGGGCTCGCAGACCGTTCACCTATCAGATTCTGAGGACACCCTACTGAGAACTCTATGTAAGAGGCCAAACCAACCATTCACCAGGGAGGAACTGGCAAGGAAGATCGGATTTATGGTCTCGGATAGGACGATCGATGTTCAGATCACCAGGATGAGAAAAAAAATCGGCGATGATCCGAAAAATCCGAGAATAATCCGCACGGTCAGACACGTAGGCTACGCGATTACAGCTGAGGTAGGAGGGATCTCAAACGACGAATCTCCATGCATTGTCAAAACAAACATTTGAATTAGCAGAGAAAAGGCTGGGGCGATACTGATAACTCAAGTAAAGGGTAATCAGAGAGAATTATTAAAACAGATAGTATAGAAGTAATTAACGGTGAGCCAATAGCCCCCCTCCCTAACCTCCCACTATCTTCCCCTTTACTATCCTCTCCGCTTCTGTGTTCCGTGTCTCCTTGGAATAGATCTGATTGTGGGGGTGTGGAAGGGGATCCATCAAAAAAAACAGGATTTTAAATCTTTAGTTGAGGATTCGCCATGTGCTTCCAGTTTTGGTATCTTCTATGATGATTCCATCCTTCAGCAACTGATCTCTAATTTCATCAGCTTTCTCGAAATTTTTAGAGTTCTTCGCTGCATTTCTTTCTGATATCCTCGATTCTATGTATTCTATCTGTTCATCACTCAATCGATCCTTTCCAGGAACTTTCTCATGATTCCACGACAGACCTAAAAGGATCCGGCAGGTATTAACGAATATCTTCGCCATTTCTCCAGAGTCATCACGTGACTTAACAATTTCATTCCCCCTCGCCGACAACAAGGAAATAGCGAGGGGAGTATTCATATCGTCCAGGAGAGCCTCGAATACCTCATTAAAAACCATATCTACAGCCACCTTGAGAACATCTCGAGATCCGATGATTTTATACCAGCGATTTAAGAGGTTCCTCGTCATCTGAAGGGAATCCAGGCTAAAGTTCATGGGGGATGAGTAGTGAGTCATCAACAGGGATAGCCTGATGACATCCCCATCATATTCCCTCAGCAGATCGTGCACCGTCCGAAAATTTCCGGCCGATTTGGACATTTTCATTCCATCGACATTGAGGTATCCATTATGAATCCAGTAATTAACCATCGAATCTAGATCAGTTAGGGCGCAGGTTTGAGCCATCTCATTCTCATGATGCGGGAAAATTAAATCCAATCCGCCCCCATGAATGTCAAATTGTTTCCCGAGATACTTCAGGGCCATGGCCGAACATTCGATGTGCCAACCGGGTCTCCCGAATCCCCACGGACTATCCCAGCCCACCTTAAAATCATCATCCGACGGCTTCCATAATACGAAATCCATCGGATTCTTTTTGAGGGAGGATGGTTCGATCCTAGCACCGACCATAAGCTCATCAGCATTTTTCCCGGAAAGTCGCCCATACTTCTCGAACGAAGAAACAGAAAAATAAACGTGATTATTGGAGCAATATGCATTGCCCTTTTTTATTAATCCATCGATAAATGATATAATATCTTCAATATGCTCGGTTGCCCGTGGCTCGATATCGACCGGTAAAACCCCGAGGGATGACATATCCTCGTGGTACATCCTAACCGTCTCGTCGGTTAGTTCAGAGATGCCTATTCCCCGTTCAACGGCGGCCTTATATATCTTGTCATCAACGTCGGTAATATTCCTGACACAAATTACGTTCGGATAGATCCTTTTCAAAATTCTGTATAAAATATCGAAAACGACGGCCGATCTGGCATTCCCGAGGTGAGCTCGGCTATAGACCGTAGGGCCGCAGACATACATCCGAACGGATTTTTCATCGATCGGGGTAAACTCCTCCTTCTCTCCAGAAAGAGTATTACGCAGCCTTAGTTTCATTCCGAGGAAGTACTCGCCGCCGGTGGATTCTTCGATACTCCGACCAAGGCCGGCCTTAGCAATCTATCATGAATCATGAACCCCTCCTGCATTACTCTCACCACGAGCCCCGGCTTCTGGTCGGTGACCTCGATTTCGACTAGAGCCTGATGTAGATGTGGATCAAATTCTTTCTCCAAAGATTCGATTTGATTAATTCCATAGTTCGCTAGGACCTTATCCATCTCAGTTATCGTCAATTTTATACCGTCGACGATGGCGTTCGATTCATCGGGGCAATTATCTAGGGCCAGCCCCAGATTATCCCTGATCGTCAGGATGTCTCTGGCGAAAGAGGATACGCTATATCTCACGGAGTCGACCCTTTCCTTCTCGGCTCTTTTCTGCAAATTTTGCAGATCTGCGACGGATCTCAAGAGTCTATCCTCGAGCTCAGAGATTCTAGATGTCAGGAGGTCGATGGAAACCTGCCCTTCCTGCGGCAAAGCCTCGGATGTCTCGTCAACCGCTATATCATTATCATTGGTATCTTGCATAGAAAATAAACGAACTTTTGAAAAATTGGCTCATGGAGCATATTTTAACACATCCAAGAGACCGAGAGATATCAGCAAAAAGAATGGTGTCCTCGGCGGGATTCGAACCCACGACCTCAGGATTAGGAATCCTACGCTCTATCCATCTGAGCTACGAAGACACGATGACGATAGGATGCTAACACAAAGCCGAAAAAGGCTCAATAATTTAGCTCACCAGGTTTCACAAAAAAGGTGTATACATAGCCAAGAGTAATCTGATTGATCTTGTATAATCGGAGTCAAGATGGTCTAGGTTTAAGGATAATTCGTTCGTTTTGATGACAAGATCAGGATTAGGAGGATTGTACTCAACTCAGTTCGTATACAAAGGCCTCTAGAATTGAGTGTCAGGTTCCGTGAAGAACTTCCCTTTCGATTGACACAGCACCACAATGCGGCTACAATCTTCTCTATGCAGGATTGGAAAAGATAGTTCCTATGAGGGCTTTTAGAATAGGGGCCGAAAAATGAAGGTAGCTAATTCGGTGAAGACGTTGCGTAATCGGCATAGGGCTTGTAAACTCGTTCGGAGGAAGGGGCGGTTGTACGTTATTAACAAGCAGGTGCCAAAGTTCAAGGCTAGGCAAGGTTAACCTTGTTTGTCTGGAATCTATGTCATCATCGCGGCTGGGGGATGTGGTCTCAGGTGTCCCGGTTCTCTGCCGAAGCAATTTCGTAAGATCGATGGGGAGAGCGTTATAAAAAGGGCCATTCGCCCTTTCATAGAGAATCCCAGTGTTTCTGGAATCCTCAGTGTTATCCCCGACGGTTATCGCGATGTCTACGAGGAGATAGTCTCCGTTATCGATGATCCTCGGCTTCTATCACCAATTTATGGTGGGGCAACCAGGTTCGAATCTGTGAAAAATGGACTCGAGCAGTTAGTTGGTTATTCTCCAGAATACGTCCTGATTCACGATGCGGCGAGGGATTATTGCCCATCTTCAGTCATCGATCGAGTCATCGATGCGGTCCGGATGCCAGGGATTCAGGCCGTCATTCCCGTCGTGAGATCAGTCGATTCCGTGAGGATTTCTGGGAAATCTGTCGATAGATCACTGGTGGGTTTGGTGCAAACACCTCAGGCCTTCGATTTTAATATCATCAACGGATTGTACGAGCGATTTGAGGATTCTTCGGAATTTAGTGATGATTCCTCGCTGTGTGATGCCGCCGGAATTCCGGTGACGACGGTCGATGGCCACAGATTGAACAAGAAAATCACTTTCCCGGAGGATTTTGAGATTCCGAGATTCCGCACCGGATTCGGGTTCGATGCCCACAGATTTTCTGGCGATCCAAACCGAGGGTTATATCTAATGGGGACCTATATCGATGGATTCCCGGGGCTCGAAGGACATTCGGACGCGGACGTTGGGATTCACAGCCTCGTCGATGCGATTCTGGGGGCTCTCGGTGCCGGTGATATTGGCATGCATTTCCCGCCCGAATCACCCAGATGGAAATCAGCCGATTCCAAGGTATTCTTACGATATGGTCGAGATCTTCTGATGCAGCATAATTCGAGTATAACCCATATAGATGTGACTATCGTCTGCGAATCTCCCAGAGTTGCGGACTATTCGAAGAATATGAAAATGGAGGTATCGGGCTGTCTCGAAATTCGCGAAGAAATTATTAATATCAAGGGCAAAACGACTGAAGGAATGGGATTTACTGGCCGCCGAGAAGGAATCGCCGTCTATTCGATCGTAACAATAGCATCATGAATTCCCGTCCACAGGCTGGAGGAAATAATGGTCTCGCATTGATTTTATTCCTATGCTCCAGAACTCAACATAGAGTATACTTATAACCTCAGTTTCGTATAAAGATATAGGAAAACACTAGGAAAACAGCAGCGGAACGCATAAAGTACGTATGAAGTTTAACAAAAACTCGTACCTTTTATGATTCCGCTAACCGAGATTC
>JAISBC010000052.1 GCA_031266385.1 Holosporales bacterium | reverse complement strand
AAAAGCTAAATCCTAGAAGCAGAATAAAGGACACAATTTACATAGAGATGCACTAATATTCAACTGACAATTCTTAAACTGGCTACTAAGGTGATATTATTGAGTGAATTGTAAAATGTGGAGACATTGAATAAAAGAATTTTATGGATAGGATTTAAGCAGATAGGGCTATTTCGTCAACTGAAGACTATTTTTCAAACAATCCTAAGATTATTGCTGAACAATGGCTTTATCGGTCAGGATACGGCCTCTAGGAGTTTTCTGGATGAAATCAATCTGTATCAGATAAGGTTCCACAACCTCCTCTATAGTATGCTTCGATTCGCAGAGGGCCTCCGCGATGGTTTCGAGCCCCACGGGAACTCCCCAGAAAAGGTCTATTATTACCTCGAGATACCGCAACCTTACCATAATCAACGATGTTGCGGGAACCAGAGGGAATATACAGACAATCGATGATTCGATCCAAGAGGTGGTTTTTGCACAAATCTACTAAACATTGAGTATCCAGCCCAAATTCCGGCCCCAATAAAGGCAGTCCACAAGATGGTTCGGATACTATGGAGCTGTTTCTCACGAGATGAAAGCAACTTCCACAAGGACGCTACAGATACCGGCGTCAAATTTCCGTTCGCCAAATCAGAGGGCAGTCCCCCGGAGTAACTCTCCACATTTTCTTTCCAAGCAGTTATCAACTCGGATAACCCATCAGGCTTGTCCGGCCACTCCGACCTATCACCAAATAAAAGCTCCGTCCAATATCCCGAGAAAGCAGCGTCCCGGAAAAAGCAAAACTCCACCTCCCTCACAGATTTCGACTGTAAAAAGAAAACTCCATACCCCAAAGTCCCCTCTACTCCCGAAATCCCGGGATACCCAGTAAATCGATTAAAGGAACCATTCAGATACTCTGGATCAGTGGGAAACCATCCGTCCGAGCTCCCATCTCCCAAATTACATGGTAGCGGTGGCACATTACCAGCCCGGGCTAAATCTCGTCCGTAACTCCACCCAGCCTCGGAAAACAAAGGGTAATCCGTTTGGATATCATAGGGCCCCCTACCAAAAGTCACAACCGATCCAGGGAGTACATGAATATCTGCACTGAGAATTACATGAGATCCAAACAAGAGGCAGAAAGAGATACCCCCCAACGTTCTTGTTAGCAAAATTTTTTTTAATATTTTCATAAAAAAAACATATCCTCCCCTATATTTCTATAATAATCATAGCTCATTATTATTTAAATTTAGTAAAAGAGCGGAAACGTATAATTCAAAAACTCTGATAAGGATGCAATTGGCATAATTCTAGACCCAATAATGCCGGTTCGATCCCGCTCTAGCCGAAATGATTAAATAAATCGATCTTCACGGCCTGAGAACACTATCTCCAGGCGGCGGGCTGGAGCTGCAAGCCACGGGTCCCGGGCCCGCCGCCTAGTTTACTGACAACATGCATTAACGTTTAAGTACGATTTTCGAAATCTATTACATTCAATTCTAAGCCTGGCACTGAACAATGGCTTTATCGGTCAGGATACGGCCTCTGGGAGTTTTCTGGATGAAACCAATCTGTATCAGATAAGGTTCCACAACCTCCTCGATCGTATTCTTCGATTCGCAGAGGGCCGCCGCGATGGTTTCGAGTCCCACGGGACCTCCCCCGAAAAGGTCTCTTATTACCTCGAGATACCTCTTATCCTCGGAGTCGAGGCCCATCGGATCGACCTTAAGTTGATCGAGCGCAGAAGTCGCCAGACCATGCGAAATGCATTCCACTCTATCTACACTCGCGAAATCTCTAATCCTCCTCAGAAGCCTGAAGGCGATCCTGGGAGTCCCCCGAGATCTCACGGCTATCTCAGTGGCCGCATCGTCATCTATCCCGATCATAAGGAGGGCTGCATTCCTCGAGATAATCGAGGCCAATTCATCCTTGGTATAAAACTCAAACCTAAATGGAATGCCAAACCTTTCTCGAAGAGGTTGGGATAGCATCCCCAATCTCGTCGTCGCGGCGACGATCGTAAACGGAGGAATATCGAGCCGCAAGGTTCTGGCCGTCTGCCCCTCACCTATAACTATATCGATCTTATAATCCTCCATCGCCGGGTATAGCATTTCCTCGACGGCCGGATACATCCTGTGAATCTCATCGATGAATAGGACATCTTTCTCCGACAAATTCGTTAAAATGGCCGCCAAATCTCCGGGCTTCGTCAGGACGGGGCCAGCCGTCACCTTCAATGTCGCCCCCATCTCATATGCCACTATCTGCGCCAGGGTCGTCTTCCCGAGGCCTGGAGGCCCAGATAGAAGGACATGATCCAGAGATTCGTTCCTCGTCCTGGCCGCATCGATAAAAATCCTTAGATTTCGGCAAATTTCTTTTTGTCCCGTAAAATATTCCAGGGACCGCGGTCTCAGAGACTTTTCGGCGAACGCCTCGTTATTCAACAAATCTGGAGAAATTATTCTTTCCATTCTATCGGCGAGCTTCGCAAAAAAACTCTACTTCTGGATGCCGGAAGTAGTATACACTGCCCCCGTATTCGATCCATACCTTATTCTCATCGGGCCGTCTTATGTCGACGATCAGGTTATCAGCACCGTGGTTCGGAGATGCGGAAGTCGAGGCCGTTGCCAGGGTTTTGAAAAGCCAAAAGGTGGGGATGGGGGCCGAGGTTAAGCAATTCGAGGCCGAATTACTCTCATTCTTCGGCAGGAATGATACTAATATTTCCTGTGTGAGTTCTTGTACGGCCGCAATCCACCTTTCTCTTCAGGCTTGCGGAATCGGGCAGGGAGACGAGGTGTTAGTTCCAACATTGACTTTCGTCTCGACATTTCAAGCCGTCAGAGCAACCGGAGCTCGCCCAATACCCTGCGATATCGATCTCGATGATGGGTTCATCGATCTCGACGATGCGAGATCTCGAATAACCAGAAATACCAAGGCAATTGTTCCTGTCTTATTCGCTGGTTGTGACTGGAAAATTGATCGCCTTCAGCAATTGGCCGAAGATTACGGACTTAAAATAATCGAGGATGCAGCTCACTCTTTCGGTAATGAAAATATAGCCTCCAGGGATTCTGTATTATGTTTCAGTTTCGATGCGATCAAAAATATTTCTTGCGGTGATGGCGGGGCCATTTTAACGTCCGATGATGAGGTCGCGAATAAGATCAAAGATATTAGATTACTCGGGGTAATCGGGGATACGGACCTCAGATTTCAGGGGAAACGCAGCTGGGATTTTGATGTTACCGAGCAGGGATGGCGGTATCATATGAATGATATCAGCGCAGCAATCGGCCGAGCTCAGCTCGCAAAATTCCCATTGATCAAGCAAAAAAGACAGGCCAACGCCAGGATATACATGGATCGACTATTACCAATCAGTCAGATTAGCCTCTTCCCGATAAATGCCAAGACGGCCGTTCCACACATCTTCCCAATCATCGTAAAAAACGGTAGGCGTGATGATCTGAAAGATTTTCTCGCTCGAAACGGAATAGAAACTGGAATTCAGTATAAGCCCAACCATCTCTTATCGCTCTTTAATCTGGGCTATAATTTACCGAAGGCGATGAAGCTGTATGGAAGTATTCTATCGATTCCAGTTCATCCTCTTCTTTCTGAAGAGGATATTACCTTCGTCGCAAATTGTATAAAAAAATTCTTTGTATCTAATTGAAATTATACGGATCGACATCTATCGTCAGTTTAATATATCCCAGAAGACGGGTCGATAAAATCCATTCCCTAATATAGTCCTGGAGACGCCCTGATGATACTGCGATTAATCTGAGCCGATATCTGGAACGCAGCTTGAAGATTACTGGTTGAAGAGGGCCAATGATTTTAACATCCCGTCGTCGTGGGGCTTTAATCGCTAACTTTCCAGCAAAATCGGCAACCTCTTTTTCTGATAGAGCTGACATCGTGATACTCACCATATTCCAAAATGGTGGAATTTTAAGGAGCTGTCTATTTCTGATCTCCAGCGTATACATCCTCTCAATATCGTTATTTTTGACGATCTTCATTAGCTCATCGTTCGGACAAAATGTTTGAATAATTACTTCCGATCCGCATTCACCGGTCCTACCGGCTCTCCCAGAAACCTGGTATAATAGCTGATAGGCCCTTTCGAGAGATCTGAAATCCTCTCCGTAAAGCATCGCGTCGATACAAGTCACAACGACGAGATTTAGGGCATCGAAATTGTGCCCTTTAGCGACAATCTGAGTTCCCAGAATAATATCGACATTCCTTTTTTTTATTTCTTCGATGGCCTTCGCGATTTTATTGGGTGTATTCATCGTATCGCTCGAAAGAATCAAAATCCTCGCATCGGGAAATAACTTCTGACATTCTTCATGGGCCTTTTCGATTCCGATCCCAACTCCGACGAGACTCGTAGAGCCGCATTCTTCGCAGCTATTCCTGAGGTAAGTTCTATACCCACAATAATGGCAGACAAATTCTGCGGTACTCTGGTGATAACAAAGCCACGTCGAGCATCCGGGACACGTCACCTTCCACCCACATGATTTACATAATACCTTAGGGGTATGTCCCCTTCGATTGACGAAGATTAATACCTGACTTTTAGCCCGTAAACATTCGAATATTTTTTCGATTGCGTAAGTACTTAGGCAGCCGCTAAGTTTTTTTTCTTTTCTTAAATCATGAATTGTGACCTCAGCTAATTTAGCCTTTTCGAAATATCTCGAACTTAGTTTGATATACTCATATTTCCCAGTTTTTGCATTATTATATGATTCGACGGAAGGAGTAGCCGATGAGAGGATTACCGGAATTTCTAGGCACAGGCCAAGATAGACCGCCATATCCCTCGCGTTATACATCGTCGTTTCATCTTGTTTGAATGAAGAATCGTGTTCTTCATCGACGATAATGATTCCAAGATTCTGGAATGGGATGAATAGGGCGGATCTTGCTCCGACGACGGCGATCGATTCTCCGCCAATCGCCATCCTCCAAATTCTTAATTTTTTGGATTTTGAAATTGAATTATGCCAGATGAATACCTCAATCCCGAGTCTTGCTGCGACTTTTTTTGCTAGTTCACCGGATAGAGCGACCTCCGGAACGAGGATCAGTATTTGGCGTGCAGCCTTCTCCACACATAATCTACTCCTGGCTACTTCGAGGAAAACTTCCGTCTTCCCAGATCCAGTTATCCCGTGAATTAAAAACGTTTTAAATCCATTAGATAATCGAATAATTTGTTCGGCTGCACTTTGCTGGGGAGCGTTTAATTTTACTTCACTAGCGGATTTATCCCGTCCTTTCTCGGAATTTTTGGATTGAGAATCTAGAGATAGAATTGCATCAATCGAAAAAGGAGCTATTAGTTTCAAAACCATTCCGATGGCATTCAAATTGTAATCCGCAACAAATTGAGCAAAAACGATATAAGGCTCTGGAATTGAATATGGGAGGACAGAAGAAATTGATTTAATATTTTCAAGATTTTTCGCTTCATATTCCGCGGGCTGATCTATGGCCTGAACGACGATCCCCATTACCTCCGTATTCCTGACGGGAACGACGACGATTTGGCCTATATCGAGAAGTTCACCATGGGAATAGGTATAGACTTTATCGATATTCAGGAAAACCGCGACTCCGTACTTCACGACCCGTCGAATTTATTCCAAATCGGGTCCTCGAAGGCTGTCAGAAACTCTCTATGAGCCACTATTTCTTCTGTATTTGGGAAAAAAATCCGTTCCGGAATCGTTACTTTTTTTGTGATGTTGTTTTTACCGTTATTCCTATTATTACCGACATCAGCAAAAATACTTTTCTGAACAATTTCGACGGACATTTCGATGTAGACTTCGGCTAAAAGCCTCGCATCTATTAGGGCGCCGTGTTTCGTCCTCATCGAGCGATCTATATTAAATTTACGACATAATGCGTCCAGAGTTGCTGGTGATCCCGGATATTTTTCCCTCGCCATTGATAACGTGTCTATAACCCTCGATGGGGCAATCGAATCAGATCCAACGATGGAAAGTTCGTGATTGAGGAAACCCGTATCGAATGTGGCATTATGGATCACCAATTTATCATCTCGTATGAATTCCAGAAATTCCTGAAATACTTCTTTAAATGTCCCATAGTCTTTCAGAAATTCGAAGGTTAATCCGCTGATTTCAGCTGCTCGATCACTAACCTCTCTTTCCGGATTAACGTATGTATGATAGGTGCGGCCAGTTAACTTTTTATCGATAACTTCGACGCACCCTATCTCAGTAATCCTATCTCCATCCGTGACCGAAAGGCCAGTCGTTTCGGTATCTAGAATTACTTCTCTTATCATCTAATTTTTCTCTAATGAACGATATCCGGCAGTTGCCTAACTATATCAAGATATGCCTCGAATTGTGAACCAATTTGCTCATGTTGTAAACTCATTGCTGCCCTAACATAGCGGTATACAAGCGGTCTCTGAACATCCGGGCAAGTCAACGGAATGACTTGATTTAATGCCTCAGATTGCTCCGGTGAAAATTCTAGTAAATCGCTTTCGACAGATTCTGGGAGAAGTCGATCAAGATTAGCGAGCGCATCCGGCGACAATTGGCGGAATAACAGCTTGAACGATTGGAATGTATATCCAAAGGCGATTTTATTCGTCCACAAAGGTGTCAGAATATTGAGATATTCGATATCGAGGAGGTTTATACCTCCCAGAGTCCGCAGATTTTTCCATCCTTCGGCAAAGGTACGTAAGTCTGGTAATAAATCTGCGGCCCTGGGATCAGGATTTAAAATAAAAGCATAAATATCATCTGGAGACATAAATCGAGTCGTATTAAGGAGCGCAGTTAAACCATCAATATTCGGGGTATCAGTGAGCGACATAGGAGAAATCTTAGTTGGTGTCCTCATCTCCAGTAGTCTTTTTGCTATATCAAAGTATACGTCAAATTGTGATCCGATCTGGGTTTGGACAATACCTGGTGATTCCCACTTATATGCAATACCCAAACCAGCCCTAGCATAGCGATAGAAAAGTGGTCTCTGAGCAATGGGGCAATCCAACGGAATGATTTGATTCAATTTCTCAGATTGCTCATCCGATAAGCTTAGTAACTCGCATTCATCGGATTGCTCTACACGTGGATTCAGAGAATCGAGAGAGTTCGGCGGAAGTCTAAGACATAACAGTGCAAATGATTGATATGTGTAATCTGAGGAGATCTTGCTATTTCTCAAGTGATTCAGCATATCGAAGGCTTCGAGGCCGGAGAGGTGATCACCAACAATCGAGCGAAAGCATCCCCATCTCTGAACGAACAAATCTAACATTGGTAATAGTGGCACTAACTCTGCTCTGGGATCTATGAGCCAACCAGAAAGAGCAGCTGGAGATTTTGCACCTGAGGCGATTAGTGCCTCCCTTGTTCTCTTCATCAAGTCATCCTCATATGCAATCAAAGACGATGCCTGTAAAACAGAATTCCCAAGTAATACTACCAAAATCAACTTCCTGAATATATTCATTAGTACCCTCCAAATGACTTAGAGACAATGCGTTTAAGTCATGGTATTTTGGGTTCCAAAATCTAAACGAATCGTTAAAATTGAATTGGCAAAGATGTGGATAAAAATCAAAGATATACAGGATGGAATTGAGAGGGCTTTTTTCATAAAATCTGAATCAGGTACCAGGATTTCAAATGTGCTGCCTTAAAGAATCGGTGATCAATGGGATTTTTGCGTAAGTTTTATATAGTCGTTATTTTCGCAATGGGTGGATTATTTCCCAGCTCATCAGCTCACGATATCGTTATAACCGGAATTGATCAGGCGGAGATTTTACAGCTAGTCCGAGATCAGGTTACTCCCTCCTGGGATAAAAAAAAGTTCTCTGGAGATCCTATGATCGATAGTTTTCGATTAGAAAACGATATCGATGCAATTCTGATCACATTAAAATCATTCGGATATTTTGATGCCACGGTATCAACGAAATTCGATGGCAAAAAGGTAATTTTCAATGTAACTCTGAATAATCGTTACAAATTATCTGATATCGTTCTGGTTTTTGATGATACCAACTATAAATCGGGTCTTACATCCGATCAATTAATTGCGATCTGTTATATTAATCGCGAAGCTTTTATCGATACGAAGCAATTATCAGATGCCGGAGAACGAATCGATAATTATTTCGAAGAACTTGGATATGCCTTCGTTCACGTCGAAACTCCAGATCTAGAAATCGATCGATCGCAAAAAAAGGTAAAGGTCATATATAAAATTAATCTAAACGGGAAAACAATTATCGATAAGACCATGTTAAAAATAAAAACCAAAAAATCTCCAGAATTGATCGAGCCCTTCATAAGGAATAGGATCCTCTGGCATGATGGTGAGGTTTATGATGCAAAGAAGGTAGAGAATACAAAAATTGACCTGATGGATACCGGAATTTTTGCGGTCATCGATGTGACGTTAACCGATCGAACTCCCGATAGCAATGATCCAAAAATATCCCATACAACGGCGATCGTTAGTATCGAAGAGGCTCCTCTTCGAGATGTATCCGTGGGAGTTAAGTATGGAACGACCGAGAAGATCGGGCTAGCCCTGGCCTGGACACACTATAACATCGACGGGAAGGGATCGCGCTTTGGGACTCTGTTAGATTTGTCTAAGAATACCAAGGTTGGTCGGATCAAATATAACAACTACGACCTCTTCGGGAAGATGCAGGAACTGGCCTCACAAGCCTTCTATATAAAGGAAAATGTTCCCACGTATAATGTCTCTAAATTCGGTGTGGAAAGTATTCTGTGGAAGACGGTCAGTAGAGGGTTCAGGATAGGGGCTGGAATCTGCCTCGAAAATTCTAAGACGAAAGATAATATAGCAGCTGTTGTCCCTGAGAATACCGATGATATAAGCACTTCAGATAGTATCAACTCAAATGAAAAGATCAAATTTCATGCTTGCGGAACCCCTGTCGGAATTAATTTTGATTCGACCGATAATTTCCTGGACCCGCAGAGAGGTATCATCTGCACGGGGATGATTACCCCATACTTCAGCAACCTGAAAACGATCACCGTGGTGAATGGCAAATTATCGGCCTACATCCCGATCCTGAAAAACTCATTCAGAAACAGGATGGTTGTGGCCTCATATATTAAATTTGGTTCCATCATCAGGAATCATAATAATGTCATTCCGAGGGATAAGCTATTTTTCGCTGGAGGAGCGAATTCGGTGAGGGGGTATGGATACCAGAAGATCGGTGAGCACAGCGCCGATAATAAACCCCTCGGCGGGGAATCTCTTTTCGAATTTGGTATTGAACCGAGGTACAGGATCTCTGAGGATTTTGGGATAGCTATATTTCTTGAGGGAGGGAATGTTTATCCCACAAAACTGCCGAAACCATTCGGTAAGCCGATGTTAGGATATGGGTGCGGGGTTAGGTATTATACCCCGCTCGGCCCGATCAGGCTCGATCTGGCTTTCCCAGTGAAACGAAGGAAAATGACCAATGATGATAAAAAACATCTGGATTCTCGATTCAATATATATATCAGCATAGGTCAGGCCTTTTAAAATGTCGCCGCTGATCCGGTCAAGAAGCTTTGTATCTCTGTAATTTTGTAAAAATATTCACAACTTTCGGGGTAAACCTTTCCTTTTCTCGCATACAAATTTTTTTTTAGCAATTAAAATTAAAAATGGCCAGTGAGACACTGATTTTCCAATGTTTTTTGAAGACGTTCAATAATTGAGCAAAAAGGTTAAACTCCGCCGATTACCGACCTAAAATTGCTATTTAAAATTCTTATCCACAGAGTTTTCCACAATTTCGGTGGAAAAGCCGAATGCTCCCTCATTGAGACAATCTCTGGCTATAACCAAAAATGCTTGCTTGGTATCCAAGCGATAGATCAACCTCATGGATGCTATCATATACCAACGTATGTGAACCATATCCCCATCATGATCAAGGAAATGATTAACCCGGTCGTTAGCCATTTCCCGGCCGAAATATAGCCGGGGCTGAACATTGTGATGGAGGCCGGGCATGTATAGTGTGCCAAAACATCAGAAGTGCTGCTGAAAAAGGCGAGAGTCATCCCCAATTTCAATGGCTCTATTCCGAGGGCAAGTCCTGTCGTTAGAAAGGCTGAATATAGGGCGATAATCCTTCCTCCCTCCCCCGAAAAGAAGTAGTGGGTAAAGTAATAAATTATGGTCAGTAAATAATATGCATTATCAACATTCATCCCGCTCAGACAGCTGGAAATTACTCCATTGAACCATTCGATCGCTCCGGACGAAACGAGGCAATTGACGTACGATATCAGAATACCCAGCATTATCACCGGATTCAAAGTACTATACGAGGAAAACGCCTCTTTTATGCTCAATAACCCAAGCATTACGAAGGCGACGATTCCCATCAGGACGGTGATGATGATCGGAATCCCAAGGGGCCCCGAAAAAATCCACATCAATAGCATCACAGAAAAAACGCAGAGGATGCATTTTTCCGGCTGACTCAATTTCCCCATCGCCTTATAGTTGGCGGCGGCCTGAGATCTGATCCCTTCCAGGCTCGAAATATTCTGCCCAAATAATATCCGCAAGATGAATGGTAAAATGAGGAGGATGCAAATTCCTGGAAGGACCATAAAGCCACACCATGAAAGCCAATTCAGATGTATCCCCTCAGTCGCCAGGATTTCAACGATGATGGCATTGGAAATCATGGCCGTGATGAAGATGGCACTACACACCGAATTGCTATAGGAATATAAAATCGCAAGGTAAGCTCCAATGGATTTTTCCGGCACTCCATCGGTATTCGAGGAGACATACCGAGCAATCGCCGTGACCAGGGGAAGCCCGATATTGGCGCCCCTCGCCGTGTTACTCGGTATAACGGGGGCCGTCAAAAATTCGGTTGCTATGATACTGTATGATAGTCCCGTTATGTTTTTACCGAAAAGCTTGACGAAGAGGTAGGCTAGTCGCATTCCCAGGGTCGTCTTCGTCATTACACTCGATAGGGATAGAGCGGAAAAAATAAGCCAGGGGACTATGTTGCTAAACCCGGAGAAGCATTGTTTAACTTCGACGATTCCGGTCAAACTGGCGACACAAATCGATAGGAATAAGAGGGCACAAGGCTCGCAGATATCAAGCATTATCCCGAGCATCGAGGAGATAAATATGATGATCATGTGAAAGGCCTGACTCGAAAGCCCCTGTGGGCGATCGATAAATAGGCAGGCTAAAGATGCTAGGACGATGATAATCCCAAGCCTCAGGAATTTAAAATCCTTGTTGAGCGGGATCTGTGCAGAATCTTGACGATCGCTGATAGGGGAAATCAAGGACAAAACATAAGCTTCTCAGACACTCGAACCACAGTATACAGTACCTTCAAGGACTAGTCCAGGATCGAGGAATCGATAATATATTCCCTATATTCTTCCTTAGACCTGTTACTAGTTTTATTCCTTTATTATATAGTCTCATAAATAGTTCTTTAGATATATATCCTTTATCTCCGAATATAGTCCCTTTAAATTGATGTATAAGTTTATCTACGGGTATTCTATCATCACAATTACCTAATGAAGTTTAAATCCAAAGAACCATCCCATACTTGATTTTCCTCTTTCCGCTATTCCCTTAAATACTTTATGATTAAATATCCTTTTATTATGACATACTTTTAAAAGAGCAGAATCTACAAAAAAGTATATGTTAGAAGTTCTCTTTCTTAGAAAAAGAATAGATCTGTTCATATTTGGCGAGTTTACACAGTATTAATCGATGAACTCAATGCGCAAGTCACATCAGATCCTGGGCTCCAAAAGCTTGCTTATACCTAGTCGCCCTACCCTGACCAAGGCGTATGATTTTGTTCATATTCAAGAATTTCTTGATGATTGATTCGACGGTGATTGCCGTGATACCAGTGCCAGCGATTACATCCTTGCGGCTGAATTCCGCCCCGTGCAACCTCAAAATATAACTCC
>JAISBC010000048.1 GCA_031266385.1 Holosporales bacterium | reverse complement strand
AAAAGCTAAATCCTAGAAGCAGAATAAAGGACACAATTTACATAGAGATGCACTAATATTCAACTGACAATTCTTAAACTGGCTACTAAGGTGATATTATTGAGTGAATTGTAAAATGTAGAGATGGTTTGCAAAAATCATCAACTAGATAAATCAGCTCTGTGATACACTCACTACCCTGGATCTTAAATAGATCAAGGTTTTGGGTCGCTTTTTATATTCTGTTTTTTTTAATCTGTGATTGGGATCAATAGTAGCAATGGTGTTCGATATATCATCTCTGAATGATGAACAGAGAGAGGCCGTGAAGGCGACCGACGGGGCCGTCCTGGTCATAGCCGGGGCAGGAACCGGAAAGACCAAGGTTCTAACCACTCGGATTGCCCATATCGTCTCCTCGGGTCTCTGTTCAATCGATGAGATATTGGCCGTAACCTTCACGAATAAAGCGGCCAAAGAAATGCTGGAGAGGGCCACGATTTTGCTGAAGGAAGCTGGGATTTGCGTGGAGATAGCAAATCGCCCCTGGATCGGAACTTTCCATTCGCTGGCCCTCCGCATGATCAGACCTCTTCACGAGAAATTTTACAGATCGGCAAATTTTTCGATAGTGGATGCTGGTGATCAGCTAATGATCGTCAAAAAGATTATGCATGACCTCGGCTGTGATGACAAAAAATTTCCTCCAAAATCGATGGTATTTCATATTAATAGGTGGAAAGATCAGTATCAATCCGTCGAATCCGCGAAAAAAAACGTCCAAAGATTTTCTGGCGAAGAAATGGCGAGTAAAATATATATCCATTACCAGGATACTTTGCATTCCCTAGATGCGATCGATTTCGGTGATATTTTGATGTATTGCCTTGATATCCTCAAATATAATGCCGATATTCTCATGGGGTATCAAAATAAATTTAAATATATCATGATCGATGAATATCAGGATACCAATCTAGCGCAATATCTTTGGATCAAAATGCTATCCCAAGGGCATGGTAATATTTGCTGCGTCGGAGATGATGATCAGGCGATTTACAGTTGGCGTGGCGCCGACGTCGGGAATATTTTAAAGTTTGAGAGTAATTTCAATGGGGCGAAGATTATTCGCCTGGGGAAGAACTATAGATCGACCGGGAATATTCTGAAGACGGCGAGTACATTGATATCCAATAATTCGATGAGGATGCAGAAGAGTTTTTGGACCGATGAAGAATCCGGATTACCGGTCGTCATCAAGACTCTTCGCAATGCGGTAGAAGAGGCTCAATTCGTGGCCTCTCTGATCGCAAATAAGCACAAAAATGGCACGGCATTGAGTGAAATTGCGATTCTGGTGAGGGCCGCATTTCAAACGAGGGCATTCGAGGAGAGATTATTAGCGATGGGAGTGCCATATACGGTCATCGGAGGGATCAGGTTCTATGAGCGCAAGGAGGTTAAGGATGCGATCGCATATTTGCGGTTGACCATAAACCCGAATGACGGGATTGCATTCGAAAGAATAGTAAATCTGCCGAGGAGAGGAATTGGATCGACGACGATGTCGCAATTCTATGACGTAGCTCGTGGTCAGGGCATCTCAATCCCCCAGGCCGCACGTCAAGTTTCCAGGAAGCTTGATGATTTCTTTAGGTTACTGGATGAATGGAGCGAGCTGATAGATTGCTCAAAAAGCGTGAAGGATGTGATGAAACGTATCCTAAATGATTCCGGATATATCTCGATGCTTAAGGAGTCCAAGAATTTGGAAGATGAGTCCAGGCTGGAAACCCTCGATGAACTATTGAGCTCACTGGA
Source organism: Holosporales bacterium (assembly GCA_031266385.1). Taxonomy (GTDB): domain Bacteria; phylum Pseudomonadota; class Alphaproteobacteria; order RUG11792; family RUG11792; genus JAIRNI01. The sequence goes on along the minus strand of JAISBC010000048.1, from coordinate 2,752 downwards.
CGATTTTTCGAGCCCTACTGAGTTTCTGGATTATGTCGGGCTAGTGCTAGATCATACGAGCTCCGCTATCCAGGATCGTGTGATTATCAGCACGATTCACTCGGCGAAAGGACTCGAATATAAGACCATTTTCATTCCGGGATTTGAGGAGAATATCATTCCGAATCAGAGATCGGTGATGGAGAAGGGGGAACTGGGCGTGGAGGAGGAGAGACGCCTGTGTTATGTCGCGCTAACGAGGGCTAGGAAAGAGGCTTATATAACCCTCTGTGAGATTAGGAATACCTATGGCCATGGAGGCGGAGGAGGAGGATGGTCATATGTGAAACCCTCGCGATTCCTCCAGAACATGCCAAAAAGCAGTGTGAGAATTTTATAGTTCTTGTAGCTTCATCCTCTAGAATGACTCAAATTTAATATGTCCCGGACCTACCCTGCAACACAAGGGCCTGGGCCTGCTACTATCTTGATTGGGCTCTCTGGGCCCATTAGATGGAGGTTGATACAGGCTAGGAATGCTTGCAAAGCTAATTCAAGTTGAGTTACTTGGCCATTGAAAGATTCTGAGAGAAATTCACTTGCCAAAATCTGACTTTTAATCAATTCAGGATCATCACTTAACAGGGTCAGCATAGTCTTTCCAGTTTCCTCGTAGCTCTCCTCGGTATTGGGATGCAATTGCGTTGCCCGCAAATAGGCGAGCAAATAGCCAAAATCTTCGCGTAACTTCCCGAGATCGAACCTAACTGACCATCTTTTAGCATTTAGTTTGATTTTAGGGGCCGATCCAACATCTCGAATATTAAACAGCCACCCGAAGCACTTGGGAAGTAAAATGCGACAGGCATCAGTAGCTTGAGAAACTGGCAAGTCCTTCCCCCCATTCCAAGGGAAAGGAGGAAGTCCGTCGCGAGCGGAACCTTCCAGTTGAAGAAGTCCCAATGACAATACTGCGTTTAAGATAATCCTTGTCATTCGTTGTCCCTCTATGTCAAAGTGCCTCTGTATTCGTTGACTGGCATTATAGCTCAAGTATCTGCTTCTAGACCAGAGTTTAATTTTCTTTTTGTTGTACTTCTCGTTGATCGGATACTCTGGAACCACCAATTTTCCTCCAAAACATGCCAAAAAGCAGCGTGAGAATTTTATAGATCGTTGAATGTTTAAAAACAAAGGACTTGTGGCTGGGGGGGGGGGGGAATTGTCCATATCCTGCTCTGTAATCCGGTGCTACTCCATACTTTGCTCTCTCATTTGGGCATGGATTCCTCATCTGGGTGGAATTGCTCAGTAGTTGGTAATATTCCAGCAATGCGTAACCGGGAATGGAGTTCATCGAGCTCGGATCTGAGTATGTCTAGACTTGGATTCAAAGTTTCTGTGCTAAAAGTATGTTGCTTGGCCATGAGGTGAATTGTATTTTTCAATTCTTGCGCAAGGTCAAGAATTTTCCTAACTTGCTCAGAGATTCTTGTTTTGATACCATCTGCACTGTGCGCTACTGTTTCATATTGCTGTATCTGGAAAGCAGCATCATAGAACCAATCGATACAATACGAAACTGAGCATATTTTGTAATTTATCTTAGTTAATTCGTTCACTTTTCCTTCTTGGGCCCAATCCAGATATTTGTAGGCGTTTTGGATGACATTGCTTAATAGCCGAGAAGATTGACCTTTAGTAAGCCCACCCCAATACGCCTGGCCGCTAGCAAGTCTGTCGAATGCGAAACCTTCCATTTGAAGAATGCTCAACGCCAATACTGCGTTTAAGATAATCCTTTTCATTCTTTTTCCCTCTATGTAAAAGTGCATCTGTATTCTTTGACTGGCATTATAGCGCAATTATCTGCTTCTAGACCAGAGTTTAATTTTCTTGTTTTCTTTGTACTATCCGATGAATATGGCTACATCGGATCCTCTGATACAATCGAGATTCCTCCAAAACATGCCAAAAAGCAGCTTCCGAGTTTTATTGATCCTGAAGGTTTTTTTCATCAACTATTGGCTAGTGTAAGGGGTGTTATTTATAGACGATGTTTCTACCGCTTCTTGGCGGCATCCGCAGGTGGCGTGATCATCCTTCGCTGCTGATCAGCGTAGAGTACATTCAAGGGGATGCCTGGGGTAAATACTTTCCAAATCACATTTCGGAGTATCAAGTCATTGAATTCATTAAATAATTCTTGAGCTTGCGTGATAGGGATAGGGTATGATTCGGGGATGATGTGGCCTTGATCATGCTGGGTGTCTAACGAGGCTTTTATCTCTTGCAGCTGGGTGATTATGCGGTCGCATTTGTTTTGTATATCATATTTGACCGATGAGAGCAGTTTGCCTCGGGGTGTGTAAACTTTTATTTCGTTTAGCAGAAGAACAATCGCAGATATTCGACTAATTGCTGAGTTGTATTTTTCATCCTCTGTGCTATTCTTCATGGATAAGATCTCGACTATATCGAAAGGAGTGTAGGTTACTTGAATGGCGTCATTTATTAACGAGAATAATGGATTAAGGTAAAGTCTCGAAAACCGAGGAAATGCTAGGCTTTCTATCCATCAATTGGTAAGATACAAGTGTTGAAACAACATGAACAATCATATTCGTCACAGATCTATGTCTCGTATGTTCTAGTTCTTTTGTTCTTTTTAAATAACCAAATACAGTTTCTATTATTGATCTCTTCCTTAATAATACTTTCTCTTGCATATTCATTAATATGTTTTTCATATCCTTCCTTATACCTGTTACTA